>NZ_CP026312.1 GCF_002906575.1 Salinigranum rubrum | reverse complement strand
TGTACTGTCTCCCATAGGGTTCACCTCTGATCAACCTTCGATATATCGGTTGTAAAGGGTTGGGGTATCCGGTAGTTCGTGTAAAACTGTCTTGCACAATTCTCTTTTCGGTTGGCCTAGAGAGAACATTTTTAAGTAACGGTACCCTCATTTCGCTTGGAAAACGATGGCGGTCCCGAACGACACCTTGCAGAACTTCCCTACCCACTTCCCCTTGCCACAAAAGGAGTACGTACTCCGCGGCGAGAAGCACCACGGCGACTTCTTTACCGACAACGCCGCGGCCGACTGGGTGATGTTAAAGCTCAAGACCGCAAAATCCCTTGCCGACGATGGTATCACCGCCAGGGAATACGGCGGCCCCGATGTCTCGGTCATCACGACGACCACAGGCCACGACTCCTGGATCAAGAACCTAGACGACACAGACGAGCGCAATATCCTCCGTGATTTCCAGCCAGATGCGCACGTGCCCGGCGACCACCCGACCTACCGCGACCAAGAATCTGGCCGCCGTACGCGAAACGTCATGGAGTGTATGGAGATCACACTCTATCTCTACGACGAACTCGGCCACCAAATCGCGTTCATCCCACTCATCAAGGGGGAGGAGACGTGGGAACGGCAAATCTGCTATGACGTCATGGACGCGATGGTACCAGCTACTGTGCGGTGTACACGAAGCAGTACTTTGGACCGGGCGCCGGCTACCAGAAGACCAAGCTCGTGCAGGACCTCCAAGAGGTAGCGGCGAACTCGCAGGTTGACAAAATCCTGACCATCGGTCTTCAATCGACGAACCTGTTGAGGCTCACGCCCCCACAGGTCGTGGCGACCGCCGGAAAGGGGTGGATCTGGGAAACGGAGTACCGCAACCAGCCCAAACGCGAGGCCGTTCGTCGTCTGGCGGAGGCTTCGACGGCGATTGAGGCCGAGTTGGGACACGGGCAAACGCCGCTCGGGATGTTTGCGGACTCGCCGGTCTCCGGAGGTGTAGCAGATGGGCGGTAACACCAATACGACTGGGTACACACAGACGGTGCCGCGATCACGGCGATCCGGACCGGGGGGAGGTGGCGCCGGGGGCGCTTGGCCGACGTTCTCGGAGACAAGAACCCAGACGCCCGTGAAGAAATCGAAGAAGGGTACGAGAAGGCAGCCGATGACGCGAAGATTACGGAGCGACAGGGCGAGACCATCAACGAACGGCTAGAGAGCCTAGACGAGGTCCTCGGCGACAAGGTCCCGGTGAAGGAGCGACACATGATCGGGTCATTCACCCGGGGACGATGACCGGACCGTTCAATGAACACTCGGATGCGGACGCGATGTACGTTCTCGACCGGAGAAGTACGGTCGGTATCTGGATCAGAAGAACGGTGAACGGAACCTGTTGCAACGGTTGAAGCAGGTCATCGAGAACGATCCCCGGTATAAAAAGTCGAACGTCAGCATCGCCCGGAACGCAGTCGTCATCGAGTACCGCGACATGAAGGTCGACGTGGTGCCAGCGTTCGAGCGGGCCAGCGGCGGGTACATCATCCCGGACACCCACAGCGGGGGACGCTGGGTGAAGACAAACCCGCGACGGTACAAGCAGATGTTCGAAGCGGTGAACCAGTCCAGAAACGGTAAGCTAGAGCGGTTCGTCCGGAACGTTAAGTCATGGAACGAGAAACACGGGAAGCCGTACGGGTCCTATCATCTAGAGGTTATGGCGTACCACCACGTCCGGAACCAGATGGACAAGAACAAGCCCTTGAACGAGACGGCAGAGGAGTTCTTCGACGGACTTCCAGAGAACACGCAGAGCAAGCGGAAGCTGGACGTGGTGCGCGACCCGGTGTACAGCGACGAGACCGTTGACGGGTACATGAACAGGGAAGATCGGCAGAATGCCCGGAAAGAGGCGCAGAAGGCGCAGGAGAAGATCAAGGAGGCGCGACGGCTGGAACGGGCGGGAAAAACCGACGAGGCGAAGGCGAAGCTGAAAGAAGTGTATGGACGGAGCTTCGATTGATCCACCCCGTGGTGGTCGGTAATGACGGATGACGAGTTTGAGGACGCACGGAGACAGCGCATCTACGAGAAAGCACTGAAGGAGAAAAACAACCTCATCTGGACGATGCGCCGGTACTATCTCGCGTCGAAAGTGCTCGGGTTGGTCGCAATCGGGAGCGAATGGCTGACACTAATTTTTGCCGGGGTCCTCCTCTACGGATTGCGGCTGGGGCAGGTCGGGCCAACTGTAATGGCGATCCTCTCGATTTCCATCGGAGTCGTCGCGTTGATCAAAGCGTACCATCATCCACAGCGGGACTCGGAAACCTACTATCGCCAAGGACAGGAGTTCCAAGAGCTCTACGATGAAGTCTGTTACTTCATTGATCTCGAACTACGAGATGACGATGTGGAACACGTCCAGTTGCGAGAAGAACTTGAACGGCTTTCACAGAGTCGCCACGAGTTGAACCAGGATGCGCCACAACTCGCCGGCGTGTGGTATTCGATTCTCAAGCGGAAGCCCGAGTGGGTGTACGGCCCGCTCGACATGACCGAACAGGAGAAAGAGCGGCTGAAAGACCTCTGAGAATTATTGCTAGAATTCTCTTCCTTGTATTTTCGTTTGATTCTGAACTGTATTCGAATGTTTTTACATTTATCGTAGATAAATTGTGCATAGTTTTCAAGCCTCTCAATTTTTCTATTCTGTATGGATAGGACAATTCTGAGGTGGTTTCTATTTTCCCCTCAATGGGTGAGGGGCTCGCCGAGATAGCGAGTCCCACGTAATCTGGTGAGACATATGGCAATTAGAGACATCTACGAGAGCGGCTTCGACGAAGACGTCCAAACTGATTCGAACACAAACCAGTGCCCGGAGTGCGACGGCCAAGTCACTACGAACGCGGTTGAAACGGTCTGCGAGGACTGTGGTCTAGTCATTGATGACCAGCGAATCGATCACGGCCCGGAGTGGCGGGCGTACGACGACGAAGAGTGCGAGCGAACGGGTGCCCCGCTCACTGCGGCCCGCCACGATCGCGGCCTGTCGACGGAGATCGGTCGCGGCACCGACGCGAAGGGGAACGCCCTCTCCGGGAAGAAGCGACGGCGACTCTCTCGGATGCGCCGTGAGCAAACCCGAGGTCGCTGGCGGTCGAAAGCGGAACGGAATCTCGCACACGGGCTTGGCGAAGTGCGACGGTTGACGAGTGCGCTCGAACTCTCCGATTCGGTCCGTGACCAGGCGTGTCAGCTCTTTCGGAGTGCTCAGAAAGAGGATCTGCTTCGAGGCAGATCTATCGAGGCCATCGCCGCCGCCAGCGTGTACGGGGCCTGCCGGTGTAACGGTCTCTCGCGGTTGGTAGATGACGTCAGCGAGGTGGCCCGCGTCGCGGAGTCACGGGTCACGAACTCGTACAAAACGCTGAACGAAGAGCTGGGCCTCCCCGCTGAGCCCGTCTCCCCCAGCATGTTCGTGCCGCGACTCGCCTCGGACCTCGAGTGTCCGGACGAGATCCGACAGCGGGCCCGAACCCTCGCGGAGCAAGCTGAAGAGCGCGGCGTCACGACCGGCGTCCATCCGGCCGGGTTTGCAGCGGCCTGCCTCTACAAGGCCGGTTGCGAGGAGGGCCGATGGCTGACGCAATCCGGGGCCGCAGACGTGGCGAACGTCACCGCACCGACCATCCGGACACACCAAAACGTGCTGGGCGAGTTATCTACCTGAATCATCGTCGTTGGAGGCTTCGTCACGTCTAGACGGAATTCCTGTAGGAAATTGGGACTGGAGAATCTTCTCCATCTGATGGCCCTCGTGTAGCGCGTGACGGATTAGCGAACCCGAGCTGGTTAGTGGAGACGAAGCACTCATCAGACTCGTTATCCTGTCTGGAACCAGTGACGCAGGAGATTGTCGATGTACTGGTCGTTGATCCATTCGCCGTAATGAACACGATCGGGCTCGTCGCGTTCGCCCTTGTCGGGGCCACCAAGGCAATCCGTGAGGAGTTCGACCTATTCGGTGTCACGGTGGTCGGCCTCGCTACGGCATTTGCAGGCGGGATGACCCGTGATCTCCTCGTCAATCGAATTCCGCTCGCGCTCAGTACACCCACTGAGATCGGCCTCGGCTTGCTCGGTGTCGGACTAGCGGTTGGAGTGAGTGCCGTCCTCGAGTCAGCCGACACGCATCCAGTGACACAGCTCTCGGATGCAATCGGGCTCGGCGCGTTTACCACAACTGGCGCTATCGTCGCAACGCAGGCCGGAATCCCGCCTTCGGCGTCGTCGCGGTTGCGACGATAAACGCAGTCGGGGTGGTGCTGTGGCCGATATCTTGCTGGATCGCTCGCCATTTATCTTGCTCGACGATTTCTACGCCAGCTGTGCGGTACTGGGTGGGAGTGCATACTCAATACCTCACAAAGGGGATCCTCGGATAGCTGTTTCTGAAGCCTGAGTTCTGTGGCGGAGCGGTTGCACTGGCGGTCTCGACGTGAGAATTCTGGCGAACCGATGGAGAGCTGTCGCTGTCGGCGGCGGCTGCCGCCGACGTGACAGCGTCGCCACTCACACCGCTGACTAGCCCGGTCGGAAATCACCGGCTAAACCGGTCGTCCGGTGGTCGGTTTGCGGGGACGGCCCGACGCGTCGCGAGGGCCGTCCACGCTGCCCGTCGCATCATGTTGGTGAACTCCTTGTACGACCACTCCCAGAGGCGACGCCCGCCTCGGCGGGGCGTCGCCACGTACTCCCAGTGCAGATACCGCCACACGTTCTGTAACAGCAAACTCACCACGACGTACAACAGCCGTACGACCGGATTCTGTGTCGTAGTCGTCGCAATCGTTTGCTCGGAGAGCCGGTAGCTCGCCTCGATACCGAAGCGTTTCGCGTAGTGGTATCGAGCCTCGCGTGGTGAGTTGATGAACGGCGCGTCAGCGGCGTAGCCGTGACGCGCCACCCCATGCTCGTCGTATCGTCCGTTCTGGTAGGTACAGTCGATGTAGACGGGAAACTCGACGGTCCAGCTGTGACCGTCGAGTTTCGCCGTCAGGTCGTGCTGAATCACGCGACTCCAGCCTTCCGAGAGTTCCCGCTTGATCGTCCGTCCCCAGCGGACGATCGGCATGACGTACGCGTGGTTGTGTGCCTGAAGTAGCGTCAAACACTTGCTGTCGTAGAATTCGCGGTCAAGGTAGACGGCCTTGACGCCGAGGTCAAGGCCGTCGAGGATACCGAGAAACTCTGCGAGGACACTGCTGGCGGTGTCGCCGTCTTCGAGACGGCGCACCGCCAGCGTGTAGCGTTTGTTCTTCACGCGTGCGTACAGTGTCGCGTACGCGTGGAACGCGGTGGTTCCACGCTTCGCTTCCGAGTGATAGAGGCCCTCTGTGTCGTCCTCGTCACCGTAGTAGGGCCGCAGGTGGAGGTCCGCAACGACCTCCACCTGCTCAGGCAGGACGTCGAGAACGTCCTTCTGGAGGAGCGTGTTCCCGATTTGTTCGAGCGTCTCGAGGTCGAACTTGGTGCGGAGATGGTAGAGAACCGAGTTTTCGTGGGGCGCATCTTCGCTTCTCTTACAGAGCGTTGAGACCGAGGTCCCGTCGGCGCACGCGCCGACGAGGACCTCGTAGATGTCTTCAGCGTCCAGCTCGGCGTTTTCAGCGAGTGTAAGAGCAACTTGCTCGTCAAGGGAGTTGACGAGGAAGTTAAGGAGCTGGTCTTCGTGGATTTCACCGTCTGCTTGCTGGGTCTTAGGCACACCTTTTGCAAGCAGACGTCTCAACTAACCGGCTTTGTGATGTACTGAACCTCAATCTGAATCGGACTCATGTCGCTCTCGGGATGTAAATCGGCCTTTTGCACCCAGTCGTGAATCACGGTTCGACTCCCTTGGACACCCAAAATTTCAAGATATTGTTTTGTATTCTAGAGTGACAGACTAGCAAGGAGAAGTTGAATACCCACTGGAAACGCGAACTCGAGGTGTCCGCTGCCGCTTCACAAATTCCAAGTCGATCCGTTCGATAGCTTTGTTGAGGTGGTCGATTTCACGAATAGAGCATTCGAACATCAACCGTCTCACTCCTAAGTTAACACAACCGGTGGATTCGAGGTCGATGTTAATACCGTTCCGAACTTCGCACCGCGGTGCAGGGCGACCTACTGACCGTCCTGATAGCCGAAACCTCGGTTCCAGATCCACTCGAGTCTCGATGGGATTGTCACGACTTCTGACCCCGACGGTCGCGAGGCGGGAGTGTTGGACACGACGGCGTCCACACCGAGCGTAGCTGACGACATCGCGGTCCAGCGAGTGCTCGGCGCACTCGAACGGAGCGACGTACGTAGCGTGTGATAAGGACTGCTGCGACTGTTTATCGGTGCGAGCGCGCGCTGTACCGCGGTCGTCCCCGACATGACTCGTAACAATTCTTATGAGGACCGGACGGATCGGTCGAGGTCGTGAAAGACTCGCCGGAGACGGTTACTCCTTGACCGCTCCTTTGGTCAGTCCGGAGATGATGTACCGCTGGGTGAGGAGGAGGAAGACGGCGACGGGAGCGATGGTGATGACGAGTCCCGCGGAGAGTTCGTTCCACGCGATGTTGTACTGTCCGACGAACTCGGTAGTCGCGACTGACAGCGGCTTGGCCTCCCGACGGGTCAGCACCAGCGCGAAGAAGTATTCGTTCCATGTGAGAATGAAGCTGATGATGGCCGCGGCACCGATGCCGGGCTTGATGAGCGGCAGGTAGACGTAGTAGAATGTCTGGAACTCGCTCGCACCGTCTACTTCGGCGGCCTCGCCGAGGCTCTCGGGGATGTCGTCGATGAAGCCGCGCGTGAACCAGACGATGAGCGGGAGCGTAAAGACGGCGTAGACGAGTCCCAGCCAGACACTGCTGTCGAGCGCGCCGAGTGCCTGGAAGATGTTGAAGTAGGGAATGGTGGCTGCGATGGGCGGGAGCATGAAGATCGAGAGGAAAAAGAACCCTAGGTGATGGTCGAGATTCAGGGGGAAGTCGTACCGGACGATCACGTAGGTCGCCGGGATGCCGAGCAGCAGCCCCAGCCCGACCGCGATAGAAGTCGAGACGACACTGTTGACGACGTAATCGAAGTACGGGCCCTGGACGAGGATGGCTCGGTAGGCGTCGATGGTAATCGTCTCCGGAATCCACACAGGGGGAGGCGGAATGAGGCGCGAGTCGTCATCAACGAGCGCGTGACGATCCAGTAGACGGGGAACAGTGCGATGAGCGACGCGACGGCGATCAAGACGCTGCCGAGCCTGTCGACTAGGGCATCCACACTCCAGGGAAACATCGTTCTCAACATGTTATCGCGTCTCCTTGACTCGCCCGAGCAGGGCGATGAACACGTTACTCACGACGATGATGAACACTAAGAACAGGAACGACATCGCAGCCGCGTCCGCGGTGTTGAGGAACGAGAAGGCGTTCTCGTAGATGTGCATGGTGAGCGTCTTTGTCGACCCTCCTGGACCTCCTTCTGTCATGGCAAAGATCTTGTCCCCTCCCTTGAACGCCATAATGAGTCGGATGAGCGCCGTCACCACCAATACCGGATACAACTGGGGAGGATGATGTACCGGAACCGCTGGATGCGCGATGCACCGTCGATGGTGGCCGCCTCGATGAGGCTCTCGGGGATGGTCTGCAGGCCCGCATAGACGAGGACGAACACGAACGGCGTCCACTGCCAGACGTCGGCGACGACGACCGTCACCATCGCGAACTGCGGGTCGCTGAGCCACACGGGTCCGGAGATGCCGACTAGGCCCAGCAGGTAGTTTACGACGCCAAGGTCAGAACTGAAGAACCACCGGAACATCAGGCCGACGGCAAACGTGCTCAACACCATCGGCAGGAGGAGGATCGTCTGGGTGACCCGCTCGAACCGCGATACCGAGTTGTACGCGACGGCCAGCACGGTCCCAAACACCAGTTCGACCCCCACAGCGGGAACGGCGAAGGCGAGCGTCGCGGCGACCGCGTCGTAGAAGTCCGCACTCGACAACACCTTCGCGTAGTTCTCGAACCCGACGAACGCACCGCCGACTCCCTCCGAGAGACTCAACCGAAGCAGAAACACCATCGGGTAGACGATCCAGGCGACAGCGTAGATGAACGCTGGCAGGACCATCCGTACTTGAACGCCGTGCGACGCGAGACGGTCGTCAGTGAGAGCCCCGTGAGCGACGGGAATGTTCGGGTCGACATCGGTCCGTCAGTACCCCTGCTCATCGAGGAGTTGCCGCGTCTCGTTCGCGGCGTTTGAGAGTGCCTTCTGCGGTTCCATCCCCTCCGTGATGGACCGGGTCAGCCACTTCTGCATCGTGCTGGACCACTGGAAGTAGCCTTTGATCTTCGGTCGGCCGATGCCGTATTGGGTGAGACCGTCGTACAGCGCCTGGAAGAACTCGGGTGACGACCGGAACACCTCGTTCTGCGACTGCGTGAGCTGGTCATAGGCGGATTGGCGACTCGGCTGTGCGCCATAGCTCGCGCGCTCGACCTGAATCTCGGTCGACGAGAGCCACTCGATGAACTTCCACGCCGCCTGCTTCTTTTTCGAGTTCTTCGGGATCGCAAGCGACCAAGTCCCGTAGTGTGGCCGACGCAGCATCGTCCCCGACACGTCCGACCCCGGGTACGGCGCGTAGCCCACCTTCCCGACGACCGCCGATTTGTCGGGGTCGTTAGCGACTCGGGCCGTGCTCGAGAACGCCTGTCCGGTGGCGAGCCGACCCTGGATGAAGTTCTGTGTGACGTTCGTCCAATCCCAGCTCGTCACGCCGTCGGGCGTGTAGTCCGCCTCGATCAGTTGCTTGTAGTACTTCAAGGTCTCGACGCCAGTCTGGTCGTCGAACACCGGATTCCACGACTCGCTGATACCGAACGGTGCCTCCTTGATCGTCTCCCCCTCGAAGAACCGCCCGCCGCGGCTGTACAGCATGCTTTTCCACTCGACGAGCAACGACTCGTGTTCCTTCGCCATCATCGCCATCCCCCAGACGTTCTCGTCCGGGTTCGTGAGTTCCCGCCCGACGCGCTGGTAGTCCGAGAGCGTCTGCGGCGGAGAGAGTCCCGCCTCGTCGTAGAGGTCCTTGCGGTAGTAGAGTGTCAGCACGTTGGGCTGGTAGGGAATGCCCATGACGTTGCCCGCGTCGAGGTTCAGGTAGTCGTCGGGGCCACCCCACACGACGGTGTCGTTCCAGACGCGCTGGAGGAACTCCGACTGCCGGAGGCTGCTCTGTTCGAGCATCCCATTCAACGGCTGGATCCAGTCGTTGCTGACGAAGGCTGGCCAGTAGGGTACGTCGACGTCGATAACGTCGTAGCTCCCCGAAGAGCCCTTGAGCGACGTGAACTGCTTCGAGATGAGATCGCCGTACGGTGCCGTTTCGAGATTGACCGTGATACCGGTCTCCTCCTCGAACTGTGGCAGTACCTGTCGGGTCGCCTCGGCCTGAGCAGCCGCGTACTCCAGCATGTTGATGGTCGTTCCGGAGAGGTTGGTGTCACTCGAGGGGGTTCCGGTACTCGCGCCGTTAGCCTCACTTCCACCTCCGGTACTCTCGCTACTGCCGCTACTCCCACCGTCGCCCCACCCAAGACACCCGGCGAAGAGCGCGGCGGTTCCTGCAGCTCCGGTTTTCAGGAACGTTCGACGTCTTTTCGAACCGCTCTTCGAAGTACACTCTGCTGTGCGCTGGCTGTCACTCTGTCGCATGGCACAGAAGTCAGTACTTTAGCATATAAACATTTTGGTGCAACCCGATCTGTTGGCGACATTTTAAATAGAATGAGCGGACATGTAGGATTTGCCATGGTCAGCATAGGCATCAATACCTGGCTCTACGCCAGTTTCCCGGTCTGGACGCCGAGCTACACGCTCGAAAGCACGATCGATCACATCGACGCCGCTGGCTTCGACTCCATCGAGTTCGGAGCGGCATCACCCCACGCCTGGCCGCAGTACATGGACGAGGAGCGGCAGGCGTCTATCCAAGAGCGCCTCGACGCGAGCGACTTGACAGTGTCGAGCATCTGCCCGGCACTGGGTGGCGGCCCCGGTCCGAACCCGGCCAGCCCACTCGAAGTCGAACGCGAGGCGGCGCGCGAACACTACCTCGGCTGCCTCGACGTGGCCGAGGCGTTCGACAGCGACATCGTGATCTGGGTCGGCGGCTGGCGGCTCCAGGGACAGCGCTACGAGGACGCCTGGGCGAACCAGCGTGCCGTCTTGAACGACGTCCTGGAGGCCGCAGAACGGATGGAGAAGACGGTCGCCATTGAGGCGAACGCCGCGGACGTCAACCTCATCGAGACGACGCAGGACCAGCTGCGCCTGCTCGACGAGGTGGACTCTCCGAACGCTGGGGCGATGATGGACACGGCACACGCCGCCCATCGTGGCGAGTCGCCGACCATCTACGTGGAGGAGCTGGCAGACGACCTCGTCCACCTGCACCTCGCGGACACCGACCGCCTCCCTCCAGGTGAGGGGGGCCTCTCGTTCCAGGCGATGTTCGAGAAGCTGGACGATGTCGGCTACGACGGCCACTACACAGCCGAGATCTTCGGTGGACACCTCAATCCCGACGAGGCGGCACTCACCACCCGACAGAACCTCGCGGCGATGCTGGAGTGACGATGGCGTCCGTCACAGTCGACAGCATTTCGAAGGTGTACGACGACGACGGGTCGGATATCGTCGCGGTTTCCGACATGGACATCGAGATCCACGACGGCGAGTTTCTCGTCCTCGTGGGACCGTCGGGCTGTGGGAAGTCGACGACGCTCCGGTGTATCGCCGGGCTCGAATCGGTGACAGACGGCGACATCTACATCGGCGATGAGCGAGTCACAGACCAGGGGGCGAGCGAGCGCAACATCGCGATGGTGTTCCAGAACTACGCGCTATACCCTCACATGACTGCCCGTGGGAACATGTCGTTTGGTCTGAGGATGTCGACGGACTACTCCGACGCGGAGATCGAAGACCGGGTGGCGACGACGGCCTCTCTCATGGGCATCGAAAACCTCCTCGACAAGCGGCCCGGAGAACTCTCCGGTGGGCAGCAACAACGTGTTGCCCTGGGACGAGCCATCGTCCGTGATCCCGCTCTGTTCCTGATGGACGAGCCGCTCTCGAACCTCGACGCCAAGCTCCGGACAGAGATGCGGACCGAACTCCAGAGCCTCCAGGAGGAGCTGGGAACCACGACCGTCTACGTCACACACGACCAGACGGAAGCGATGACGATGGCCGACCGCATCGCCATCCTGAACGACGGAGAACTCCAGCAGATCGGGAGTCCTCTCGAGTGTTACTACCAGCCGGCCAATCAGTTCGTCGCGAGCTTCATCGGCTCGCCGTCGATGAACTTCCTCGAGGTGGCGGTCACCGAGGAAACGTTCGAACACGATGCGTTCAGCCTACCGATTCCCGCGACGCTGCGTGATACCGTCGCGGGGATGGAACGGGTCGTCCTCGGTGTTCGACCGGAAGACGTCGTGATCGAAGCCGAACCGAACGACGAGCCGGAAACCCTAGCGGCGACTGTCGACGTCGTCGAACCGATGGGCGATCTCTCGTACGTCTACCTCTCCATCAGCGACGCCGACGTGACTGCCACGGTCGAGGGGAAGCGGGTGTTCACCACCGGACAGACAGTCGCGATGCGGTTCCCGCCGGATCATCTGCACCTGTTCGATCCGACGACCGGTGACGCATTCCGAACGCAACAGGTGCCGGACGACCAGACGACGGCGAGGAGTGGAGAGGAAATCACCAGCTGACAGGGCGCTTCCACACCCACTCCAACTAACAGCGCACGGACGGCGGTGCCAGGGAACGACACCCAAGGCGACTTTTTGCGGCGAGAACACGGATGGATCGCGTTGACTGTCGTTACCAGCCACGGTTATTGCAGGCGTTTCCTCAGTGCGAAAGCGCAGAGAGGTGCCACCGGACCGAAAACCGGACTTAACACCGATAAGACAGTAGCAAATGCCCTCAGGTGACGGGACGAACGAGTCCGATGAATCGGCCGCGTTCTCCAGTGAGAAACCCAGAGTCGAATAGTAATTGATACCGTAGAACCACACGAACGACGGTGATACTTTGACGATACGTGTTTCATCAGAGATCAGAGCGGATAACTCAACAGCGAATCTCGTTCTCCCATCGGAAACAGCTCACATACTACTCAATTCCCCGCTGAAAACTCTCTGAGCGTCGCTGAGAGACGCAGAACCGGGATGACGAGTATTCCGCCGGAAGGACGAATCTCGAACACCCTGTGCGCCCCTCTGCGTGTCCCGTTACTCTGGACATGTGGGCCGTACGAGCCCCCCTGTTCGTGGGAGTGGACCTCCCACCGGTGGAACGAATCAGTTACAAGTATAATGCTGTAATCGCCTGAAACACGCAGCTGTCGCCCCTCCTACCGGTGGACCGTCGTGTTGAATCACGCCCCGTGTATCGTTCAGCTGGTGCAGATGGCTCTGTATTACGGATCTATGTGTGTAATTACTCTCTGTTGAATCAGGTACTGGACCGCGGAGGTGAGGGGAGAACGCACGCCGGGAGTGACGGGACCACTCACTCGTAGTGTGATCTGATTTCCGTCGGTGCTTCCTCCTGGAAGTATGTCGGATAGAGATCAAGAAGATTGCCGCGGTGGATTGGGAGGACGCCGGAGACGATGAACTGCGGAGTGTTGTTCGCGAGGAGCGAATTTCCGATCATGTTGGCTTCGATGTGTCCCTGTTGATACGGGAACTGCGCGCCCGTGGCCTTGATGGGGCCGTTTCGCGCGATGTTCGTCGCCGTCTCCACACTCAGGTCGGTGGTGGTGATCACGATGTCGTCCATGCCCAGGTCGAGGGCGGCTGCTGCGGCCTGCGTCCCCGGTGGGTCGCCCCAGCTGACGAACAGCCCCTCGATGTCAGGGTTGGCAACGAGCAGCTCCTGGGTGCGCTGATAGACGTCGTCGGGATCTGTGAACCCGGCCTCGGCGACGAGTTCGATACTTCCAGCAGCTTCCAGGATGTCGCGCGCCCCTCGCTCACGCTCGGACGTCACGTAGAACGGCGCGTCGAACTTGACGATGCCGACCCGTCCGGACGAGAGCGTATCGCGGAGGATCCGCCCGGCGAAGATACCGAGCCCTCTGTTGTCCGAGGAGACGGTCCCCGCGTAGTCTCGCGGGTGTTCGAACCCCCGCGGGACGTTGTCGATGAAGACGATGTCCGTTCCGGATTTGGCGACGGCGCGGTACGCGTCGGCCGTCGCGATCTGATCGATGGGGATCGAGACGAGCGCGTCGATGTCCCGTTCGGCGAGTGACTCGAGGATCTCGGCCTGATTACTCGCGTCGAACTCGGGATTGTAGACGCCCTCGATCTCGATACCGAGCTCACCGAACCGTTCTTCCAGACCCATCCGCTGGAGTCTGACGTAGTCGGTCTTGAGGTAGTGGAAGACGATGGCAGCCGTGTACTCGCCGGTACGGAGCGCCTCGACGTCTGCGGGAGTGAGTTCGACACTCTCAGCAGGTTGTGGGGCTGCACCGTTCGGCCCCTTCCCGATTGGATTCCCCGACAGGATCGTTCTCATTGTGCCCTCGTTTCTGTGGTGTACTAATAGATTTTGTGGAGGGCGGCGTGTTCGACGTCCGAAGGGTGACGTTCGGACAGGAGACGCCGTTTTCGATGGATGTTCGTGCCAGGACCGAGTGATGCACATCTACTCGCGTCACGCTCTGATACAGTCGATAATTATAAATAACTGGGCGGAACAGTACTCGTTGTGGAAGCTTAACATGAGAGATAACCACAGTCGTCGTAGGTTCATGAGAGCTCTCGGTGCAACTGGTCTCGGCGTCGGCCTCGCAGGCTGTGCGGGCAGCGGGGGCGGGAGCAACGGAGGCGGCAGCTCCGGTGAAGGCGACAGCTCCGGTGGCAGCAGCGGAAGCGACAGTTCAGGCGAGGTACTGTTCGACCTTGACGCGATCGAACCGGATGAACTCGTTGGAGAGGGACCGTTCGGTAGTGACGCTAGCCCCCCCAGTTCGGTCGAACTCACCGACGAAGAAGTCAAAGAGATTCAGGAGGGAGACTACTCCGTCGAAATCGTCTTCCAGTTCAAGCAAGACACGTGGGTCCGACTGCAAGAGAAAGCTATCAGACAACGGTGTGACGAGTTGGGGATCGAAATAACAGGCGTCCAGTATCCGGATTTCGATCCTGAACAACAGAGTAATATGCTCCAAACGGTTGCCCAGAAATCCGACGTCGACGGGATTTTCTCGATACCCGTCGATACTGCGGCGACGAAAGGAGCGTATCGCGCCGTCGCTGATGCCGGCAAAGAACTGGTTTTCATGGACAACGTCCCTGATGGATTCGAACATCCAGAGGATTATACGGGGGTGGTAGCTGCTGATAACCGGGCGATGGGATTGATCGGCGGTCGGATGTTGGAATCGCTCGTCGACGGCGGTAAGATCATCGTGCTCGAATTCGACGTGCCCTTCTACGTCGTCGACGAACGGGAAGCCGGAATGAAGAGCGTCCTCGAGCCGAACGACGACTATCAGCTCGAAACGTTCGGGTTCACCGATCCCGGAAACGTGACGTCGCTCGCACAGAACGCGCTCACTGCGAACCCCGACGCTGTCGGAGTCTGGGCGCCGTGGGTTGACCCTCCCGGTGCACAGGCGGTCCAGGCCCTCGAAGAACAGGGGATGGACATACCCCTCGTGTCCTGCGACCTGGGTCGACGGGGTGCTGTACTGATGGCAGAGCGTTCCCCGTTGAAAGGCGTTGGCTCACAGCAACCGTTCGCGCAGGGTCTCGCGGAGGTGGATATGATGGCCAAAGGGCTCCTCGGTAAAGAGACGCCACCCTACGTCGCACTGCCGTCACCGGCTGTTGCACGCCAGAACTTGTTAGAGATGTATGAAAAGATCATCCGCGAAGAGCCCCCGGAGGAAGTCACTAAGCACTTCCAGTGACGATCGACGAGAAAACCACACATGGCAATACAAGAGAAATCCACTTACGGACGGATCATCGAGAACACCGTCAGTAGAGCAGGGGAACTCGGGCTCTTAGCCGCGGCGATCGTCGTTCTGGGTGCCTTCTTCACCGTTGTAAGCCCGGTATTCCTCTCCGTTGGAAACTTCGTTAACATCATCCGGGCGACTTCGATCGTCATCGTCCTGGCGCTGGGAATGACGTACGTCATCGTGAGCGCCGAGATAGACGTGTCCATCGGCGGCATCATGGCCTTCAGTGGCGTTCTTGCGGGCTTGACTATCAACGAGTACGGTGCGGTCGCTGGCGTCCTCGTTGCGCTCGCCGTCGGTCTCACGTTCGGGATACTGAACGGTGTCATCACCGTCCGGTTCGGTATTCCGTCGTTCATCGTCACTATCGGCATGCTCGGGGTAACCCGCGGAGGAGCGTTCATCGCATCCGGTCAGTCCACGGTGATCGTGCGAAACGAGGCTGTAACGTCGGTGTTCGGCGGGAATCTTGCTGGGCTTCCGAACCTGATCATCTGGGCACTCGGGCTTTCGGTCGTTGCAGCGGTGGTTCTCTGGAAGACGAAGTTCGGGAGACACGTGTATGCGACCGGTGATTCGGAACAAGCAGCGAGGTACTCCGGTATCAACACGACCAAGGTAAAAGTTCTAACGCTAACGATGGCAGGACTCTGTGCGGGTATCGCCGGCCTCCTGTTCATCGGTCGACTCGGTGTCGCTCGGCCAGGGATGGGAGGCGGAATCGAACTGGCTGTTATCGCGGCTGTGATCATCGGTGGTACGTCGTTGTTCGGTGGTCGAGGGACGATCCTCGGGACGATCCTCGGAGCACTGCTGATCAGTGTCATCGACAACGGCCTCGTACTCCTGGGTTACGGTTCGAGCTGGCAACAGCTCATTCGAGGCATCGTGATCATCGTTGCGGTCGCGATTCGAGCCAAGGATCAAGAGGGTGGTTGGCTATGAGTGAGATAATTCGCGTCGACAACCTGTCGAAACAGTTCGGACAGGTGCAGGCACTCGAAGACGTCTCGTTCAGCATTAACGAGAACGAGGTCTTTGCTCTCCTCGGAGACAACGGTGCCGGTAAATCGACGCTGATCAAGATCCTGAGCGGCGTTCTCCAGCGAACGAGCGGTGAGATATACATCCACGGCGAACAGGTCGACCTCGAAGACTACAACGATGCCGAGGAGATGGGAATCGAAACTGTCTATCAGGACCTTGCTATTGCCCCCAACCGAACGGTTGCCGAGAACATCTACCTGGGGGACGAAATCCTGCTTGAGGGGCCACTCGGCCGCTTACTAAACTTCGTGGACGACGATCGGATGGAAGCCGGGTCACGTGAACTGCTCTCCCGACTAGAATTAGATCTGAACCCGCGGAGCGAAGTCAAGAACTTCTCCGGTGGAGAACAGCAAAGCGTCGCAATCGCGCGAGCGCTCCAATCGGATCCAGAGATCGTAATAATGGACGAGCCGACGAGCGCACTCTCTATCGAAGCAACACGACGGATACTCGAGCTCATCAAACGGCTTAGAGACCAAGGGGTGACAATCATCCTCATCAGCCACAACCTCGAAAACATCTTCGAGGTTGCCGACCGTGCCGCAGTACTTGCGTCAGGGCGCCTGATAGGCGTGGAGGACCTGGAAGGAGTAACTGACGACGAGTTAGTTGGGATGATGATGGGGAGGGAACGACGCAGCTCATAAGTTATCCGCCCTCGGCGACCAGCACGGTCGTCCGATAACCATCTGAAGGCAGACCAGTCGGCCTGATCGTCGGTCGCCGGGGATCCGCTTGACTCCGACGATACATATATCAGAAAAAATATATTAACAGCACTACCATGCCGAAGAAACCGAAGTTTTATATGAGCTCAGACTGATATAATCGTATGGTGTTAAGAGACAATAGTAACGCCAAGGAGGTGCCGGAAGACGTCGTCACAGTCGAACAGATCGATGGAACGTGGTGGTTTGTCGGTCCCGATGGTGACAGGTTCGTCACATTAGGTGTCAATCATATCGAGCCACATCTCTGGCTTGGGTCGTACAACGAAGCGGAAACCCTCGAACGCCACGGAGAGGACTTCACGACGATGTACGACACGTTCAATCCGTACGGCGATGCCGCCGAAGACTGGATCGAGACCATCGTCGAGAAAGTGACCGCACTCGGTTTCAACTCGTTCGGGCGACACGTGCAAGCGGGCGTTCCTCACCAGTACTACGCCGACGATATCTACTACGTTGCGCCGATGAATACGGCGCCCATCGCGTCGTGGAAACAGGTACAGGAGAACGCGTTCAAACTGTTCGGTCCGTTCCCAGACCCGTTCTCCGACGAGTTCGAACGTGACGTCGCGCATCGAGTCGAACAGGTCTGTCTGAAGCATCGCGCGGAAGAGAACTTGTTGGGGTACTTCTACGCTGACCTGCCGTGGTGGCAACTCCGACCGGACGAGCAGCGCGATTACGACGAGCACACGTTTATCTTCCCGTGGGCGACGGCAATCATTCAGATGGACGCCGACGCGGCCGGCAAGCAGCGCTGGGTCGAGGTCCTACAGGACGCTTACCACAGCGCAAGTGAGGCCGCAGACGTCTATAACATCGATGCAGACTCGTGGGACGACCTGGCTGAAACGAAAGACTGGTTCGATCCTACCGACGACGAGTCGGTCTACGAGGACCTGCTAACGCTGATGAGGGGTGTTGCCGACCGCTGGTACGGACTTCACGAAGAGTACATCCGCCAGTACGACGGCAAACACCTCATTCTGGGTGATAAACAGAACTTCATCCCGGAGTGGCTCTTCCCGTTCCTCGAAGAGTACGTCGACGTCACGCTCATCCAGAAGTACGAGCCCTTCGAGGCCCATCACGAGACGGTCGAGCGACTCTACGAGAAGACAGGGAACCCGATCGTCAACGGCGACGGGTCGTTCAGCATCGTCAGAGACGAACAGTCAGTGGCGGGATCGAAAGGTTATCACTTCGACACGGAAGAAGAAGTCGGCGAGGCGTACCGACAGTACGTCCGAAAGAGCCTCGAACAGCCGTACATGCTTGGCTGGCACCATTGTGGGGTCATCGAACAGTGGGACGATTCCGAGCGCGGCGACATCGAAACGAGCGAAACCGGTTTCCTGGACCCGTACGAAACCGAATACGACGTAATCACCGATCACATCGAAGAAGCGAATCGAATGGCAGCGCAGTGGCACGGAGACGTCGCTGCAGACGGAGGTGTCGAGGATGAGTAATCCCACAACCGCGCAGGATGATGTCCGTGAATCCCTCAGCCGCACGCTCGAAGATCCCGTTCAGTCGGGGATCCTGTCTGTCCTGATCCGTGCGGCAGGGTCCGAACTCAACCCGTCGCGAATCTGCAAACGGGCTGGAATCGACCTCGAAACGTTTTACGAAAACATCGACGAATTAGAAGAATCCGGTTTGGTGCAGTACACTTACATCGTGGGTAATGGACCGGTGTACGAAGTCGATCGGAGCAACCTCGCGTCAGCGATCGAAGCACTCGCGTAAGCGAATTAAGCAAACCACAACTACAACACGAACATGAAAGGAGTTGTCCTCCCCGGAGACAAAGAAGCGTACGTACAGGAGTGGGACCGTGCGTCCCTCGAAACCGACGAAGTCCGTGTCGGAATCGGCGCGGCAGCGCTCTGTCGCAGCGACATGAGCCTCTACTACGGGAACCCTCTCGTTGGGAGCAAACCCGCCGGCGAGGTGATCCCCGGCCACGAACCGGCGGGGACCATCGTCGAGGTCGGCGACAACGTCGACCACCTCTCGGAAGGAGACCGCGTCGCGATCAACTGCTTTGCGGGCTGTGAGCACTGCGAGTACTGTCAACGAGGAGAACCGAACCTCTGTCCCCACGTCGAAATTCTCGGATTCGACCGCCACGGCGGCGACGCCGAGGAGCTCGTCACTCCCGCGTCGACCTGTCACCTGATGCCCGACGAAATGAGCATGGGGGTCGGTGCCATTGCGACGGACGCGCTCGGGAACCTCTACAGTACCCTCAACGAGTGTAACGTCAACGGGACCGACACGGTCGGCATCATCGGTCTCGGTCCGATGGGTCTCGCAGGCGTCGTCAATGCCGATGCGATGGGGGCAGACGTCGTCGTGTACGAACTCGTCGACCACCGCCGCGAGAAAGGGCTCGAACTCGGGGCCGAGTACGCCATCGATCCGAGCGAGGAGGACGCCCAGGCACGCACCGACGAGATTACGAACGGCCGTGGACTCGACCTCGTCGTCGACTGCTCGGGCGCTCAACCCGGAATTGAGATGGGCTTCGGCCTCGTCAAAAAGAACGGAACGTTCGCCCAGATCGGGGAAACTGATAACGTGACGTTGAACCCCAGCGAGGATCTCATCCACAAGAAGGTCAACTACATGGGATCGTGGTACTTCCGGACGTGGGAGTGGCCGGAGATCGCCGATTTCATCGTCAACAAGATCGGAAACGACCGCGCCGGCCAGATCATCTCTCACGAGTACCCCCTCGAAGAGGAAAGCGTCCAGGAGGCGTTCAGGAAGTTCGACAATCGGGAGACTCAGAAGGTCATCTTCACCCCGTAGGTCGGTCGGAAGGCGCACAGAGCGCTAGTAGAAATCTCGGGGAATGTGAGAGCCCTCTGCAAGGGGGTCTCTCGACTCCAGCGAGAATTTCACCTCGATAAAGTTCTTCGTCTGGAGGATGAGCGACGGCAGTTCTTCTTTGAAGTGATCGTCAGACAGCAACGAGACCGGTCCAGATAGACCGACCGCACCGACGACGGCGCCTCCTTCTGGAACGACCGGGGCTCCGATGCCGCGAATCCCGGGGACGGCTTCTTCGTCCTCAAAGGCGATCCCCTCGTTCCGGATGGTTTCGAGTTCGTCGGCTAGCGCGTCCCGGTCGGTGATCGTGTTCTCCGTCTTCGCTGCGAGCGGCCGTGAGAGGAGCGCGGACCGCTGGTCGTCAGGCAACTCCGCTAGCATCGCTTTGCCTGCCGCTGAACTGTGCAGTGAGATCTGTTTTCCGACACTCAGATTTGGCGCAACCGCGTCCTCACCGTGTGCAGTGTGGATGCAATACGCGTGGTCCTGTCCCAGCGCCGTGAGATACGCAAAGTAGCTGCTCTTCTCTGCGAGCTTGTCCACCTCAGCAGCACCGATCTGATACAGCTGACTGTTGCTCTTGACGTACTCGCCCATCAACAAAAAACGGTAGCTCAGCTGATACTCGTTGCCGTGTTTGGCGACGAACCCGGACTTGACTAGCGTCGAGAGCTGTTTGTACGCGCCGCTTTTGGACATTCCCAGATACTCGGCGACCTCCGTGACTCCCGCACCGTTGAGCGCCCTCAGGGCGTTGATCACACCGACTGCCCGCTCGACCGCTCCGACCGTATCAGGGGGCTGTCGGTTGTCATTCATGGATGAGGGAGGATGAAACGGGAGACCACTTAGGTATTCGGGAGTCCAAACAGGAGGGTGTCAAGGTTAGAGCGACGCATTGTGAAGAGCAGCGAAGGCTCTGAGCCACGATCTCGTTGAGCTGGCGGTGCTTCGATAGGGAAATCGGTGCCAGAAGCGCCTGGTTCGGTACTTGAACAGACCGAACCAGGCTTCGATGAGTGACCGATTTCCCCACGTTTCACGCTCGTAGTCGCAGTCGAGGCGTTCGAGCGGCCAGTCGTACCAGGGGCCGCGGTCGGCCCGCACCAGCGGGCGACCGCGGCACTGTTTGAGCACCTCTTTGAGAAACAGCAATGCGTCGAGGCTTGAGCGGCCGGGCGAAACGTCGACGGCTAGGACCTCTAACGTCTCACAATCGACTGCCGCCCAGACGTAGTACTCCTCGCCGTCGATTTCGATCTTCGTCTCGTCGACGGCGACTTCCTGGCGAGGCTGGCAGTCCGGCTCGAACAAGTGCTTCAACCGATGAAACCACTGTCTGATTGCTTCGTAGGACCGGTCAACGAACGGTTCGATTCGTCGGTACGACAGGCCAGCGTGATACAGAAATGCCGCGAGGACACGCCGCTCCGTCGGCGTGTCCTCACGCGAAAATACTTCCTGCTGGCGTGCCTTCTCAACCATGCGGTCGAGCATCTTCTGATCACCCAACAGACTGCTCGACCGCGTCTTCCTTCACGCTAAGGTTGACACCCTCCCAAACAGGCACCGCTAACTTAGGCAGACGTTCCAGACCCAGGCGAACTGCCGAAGCCAGTTGTTTGTGGTGACAACGTCGTTACCGGTGAATGACGCGTAGAACGTGTCAATGCGGCGTTTCAGTTCCTGAATCCACCGTTCGATGCGGTTTCTCACGCTGTGGCGACGAATGATGCGAGTGACACCGATTCTGGTGAAGACGGGGCCGTAGCTGGCCCCGTCTGTCACCACGATTGGCGGGGCTCGCCCATACAACTCGGCGATTTCGGCCAGAAATCGTCGAGTTGTGAGGTAGTTTCTCGACGGTGCGACCGACGCGTGGATGAGGTGACGCGTCTCCGGATCAACCGCGGTAAACAGCGTGAACTCTTGGCCACGCTGTTTGATTGCGGTCTCGTCCATCAACAGCACAGCCGGCAGGTCGGCGGCGGGCCGCCGACCAGCCTCTCCGAGTCGTTGTCCGAACTTCTGAACCCACTTCCACACCGCCACGTCCGACCGTTCAACGCCGATCCATCCGAGAACGCGCGCAACCTTTCGGAAGCTCACCCCGAAATTGTACAGCAGGATCGCCAGCTCAACGAGGTGGCGATCCGTCCGCTCCCGCTCGAAAAACTCAATCTCGTCTAAGACTTCGGTTAATTCGGGGAGGTTGGTTTTCATCAACTCCAACAGGAGCCAAACCTCCCCAACCTTTTCGCTAAGTTCTTGACTTCGCACGTTTATCTCGACCAGTCGCGTAGAGGGGCTGATGCTGCCGATCACGTCGTTTCTCTCCTGTACGTCTCCAATTGACGAGCTAGAGTGTCTCTCGTATCACCAGAAGCATCACGCGAAAACCTACGTCACAGGTCTTGTTGCGGCCAGCAACAAGACCGTGGACGGCATCGCTACCTACGTTCTTCCGGCGAAAAGTGAACGCGCGCTCAACAAGTTCCTCACCGAGTACGATTGGGACGAAGATCGCCTCAACAGAGAACGATTGGAGCTACTCCAAACAGAGAACGAAACACGCTGGAGCAGTGACGGTGTCGTCGTCATCGACGACACCTTCACCCACAAAACCGGCAAACAAATCCCGAACGCGGGGAAGTTCTACGATCACTCCACGCGTGGGTACATCTGGGGACAAAACCTCGTTTACGCCATCTACGCCGACAAGAAAACCACCTACCCGCTGTGTTTTCGGCTGTACGAGAAAGACAGCAAGACACGCGTCGAGTTAGCGACGGAACTCGTCGACGAATGCATCGAGATAGGTGTCCCGGCGGACACCTATCTCTTCGACATTCCGTACTGTTCGGGCGAATTCGTCGCCCATCTCGAAAGCTACGGCAAAGAGTGGGTGTCTGCAATCAAAAGCGACCGGAACGTCACCTACGCAGGCGAACGGATGCGCGTCGATGCGCTGGCCGAGCGCATCGACACGCAGCCACGAACCGTCGACGGTGAGGTCTACCACATTTGGACGAAGAAGCTGGACGTCTCGAAACTCGGGGAGG
This sequence comes from Salinigranum rubrum, assembly GCF_002906575.1. NCBI lineage: Archaea > Methanobacteriati > Methanobacteriota > Halobacteria > Halobacteriales > Haloferacaceae > Salinigranum > Salinigranum rubrum. The sequence continues at coordinate 96,078 of NZ_CP026312.1, read as the reverse complement.
TGAAGGTACTCATCACGGAGAAAGAATCAGACGACGAAGACGGTGAACTGAGCGTCAAGTACATCGTGAGCAATAAGATCGACGCGCCAGCGAGCCATCTCATCGCGTTGTACGCGATGCGATGGCGGATCGAGACGTTCTTCAGAGACACGAAGCAGGACCTCGGTTTGGGAGACTGCGAGATGCGCAGCCACGCAGGTGTCAGTCGGCACTGGCACCTGCTGATGCTCGCCTACAGTCTCCTGAAGCTCGGTGCTGCACAAAGCGCTCTGGGAACGGTGCTCTCACGAGCGACGTCGCTTCGAGCTGATCTCAAACGCTCGTTCCGTGAAGCCGTTCAAAACCTCTTGTCGTGGGCGCTTTCGAGCCCTACCCGAAGTATCGACGAACTCATGCAGGAAGTCGAAGGCCTGTTCATATAGGTGCGAAGTCAAGTAAGTTAGCACTGCCTCCAAACAGGGCACTGTGTCTTGCCCGAAGCACTGAGGCGACTCCGGACTGCTGGAGCAGGGTCCTCACTGTAGTCTTGTGGAACCAACTGCTCCATTGAAAATGCTGTACAAGAGTCGGATCCCAGCGTTTGACCGAGTTTCTTGAGGATGTTGAGTACGAACAAAAGAGCGTGTCATAGAATTCTCCTCATGCCCTGAGCATCTCCCGGCCCGGGTTGTCACCTCGTTCGTCGTTAGTGATTGCGACGACGAGTCGCAGGCACAGCGCCAGAAACACTTGCGCTCGCGCGTGAACGCGGCCTCGGGCGCGGACGTGCCCGAGGCCGCAGTCCTTGACCGCATCGTTCGTTCGCTCAACCTGTGTCCGGCGGTTGTACGTCTCCTCTAAGACCGATTGCTTCAGCTGAAGATCCTCGCTGTGTTCCTCTATTTGATCTTCAACCCTGTACTCGATATCGAGCGGTTCATCGGTGTTTCGCGGATTGTACGGCGCAACGGGCACGATTCCTGCGTCCAGCAGGAAGTCGTGCCACTCGAGTGTGTCGTAGGCACTGTCGCCAATCATCCAGATCGGAGTGTCGACGGCGAGCGCGTCACGTGTGACGCGCATCGCCGTCTCTTCTGAGGCTTGTTTCGCCTGTGTAAATTCCGCTGCGATAGGGATCTTCGCTCCCGTCGAGACGATCGTACAGCCGAAGCCGTAGTAGTGCTCTTCAGCCGTCGAATCGTAGTTCCATGACGCTTCATCATTCCATTGAATCGCCTCGACGTGAGTTGAATCAATTCGATAGGTAGAGTCGAGCAGGCCCCGGACGGCGGCCTGCTCGACAAGACGGTCGAAAACATCGTCACAGACCTGTTCGAGGTCAGTGAGGAAGCGATCGACCGCGTCTCGCGACGGCGGTCGATCGAAGCCACAACAGCGCCAGACGAGTGGATTCTGCAGTTCGCGCGTGATTGGACGAGTACCGTAGACGTTCTCGTAGTAGCAGTGCAGAAAGCCTCGGAAGAGTTCTGGTGGCTTGTGTACTCGTGTTCGCCCCCTGCAAGCGGGGGCGAACACGTCGTACTCAAGCAGAAATTCGAACTCAAGATGTTCAAACAACGGGACGGTCTTGGTCGCCGCGACATTCAAGAAGTCGTCGACCGAAGCTACGTTTTGCAGGGCTTGGGTTTTGTTGGACACATTTCCCTCGCCCTGCCACCTCGTACGTGACGCTTTCTATGACACGCTCCAAGTAGTAATGGGGACTCTGGAGGCCCAATCTTCCATAGGGTTTCTGATGAAGTATATCCAATTGCGACAGTTGGTGGGAATGGTGGAGATGGAACAATCTATGCAACTGCTCTTTATTGGGCTGAAGACTGTCATTCAATGATTGTTTGAGGAACCGATCTTTATATAATATCATAATTAACCCATCATTGTTTAACTATTTAGCACATTACGTTTCCCTTCGTGTATCTTCCACTACATTTATATCATATTCACAAGTATATTTTTTTCCATTGTATTTTAAAGTGGCTCGAATTGACCGAGGTGTATTCTCCACTACCTCGTGAAATTTCACCTCAGGCTCTGCAATCACTTTTCCGCTCTGATTTAGAAGAATAATATAATTAACTGTGATTGACCACGAGTCAGCGTTATTGTTAATTCCAACCTGTATGCCTTTTGTACTACTATTTATACGACTATCCAATATTGATTTTAAATAGTCAGACACAAATCTCGGACATTCAGTTTCAGCCCATTGTTCAAACGAGTCATAAATATAAGTAAATTCGTCACTATTGGTACTATTTGCCGATGGAATTCTACGAAAACCGATAACTGTCGTTTGTGATCCAGAAGTATCACTGTACTTTTGTTTCGCCTCAACATTAGCTGTTATCGTCTCATTTTGAGCGTCTCCTTGGGTAGGGGGATTACTCTGATATTCCGGGGTAGAATTCGCATCGTTAAATGCAGACATTCTGTCCAAACATCCCGTACTTATCAATATCACTCCTCCAAAAACAGATTTGATAATTTTCCGTCTATCAAAAGCCATATTATTCCTAATTTGTTCTCCGAATATAATACTTTCGCCGCACGAATCTCGCATAACCTTGGCTGTTGATTTTGTTACCCCAAAGGGGTTCGGGGGCAGGAAATACGCCCTCAAGAACTAACAATGGCAACGCTCCAAGCAGCGACGACGTCGACCGGCGCGACCGTAACCGATGCACAGGCAGTCCGCCAGCTCTGCGAATCACATTGCTTCGGGACCCTGAATTGGGAAGTAGACGAAGAAGGAGAGCTCATCATCTGGGGCTACGACGCCTTCGAGATCTACGAGACTCGTGAGGATGGGCTTCCGGACTACGAAGGTGGTCTCATCACTCACGAGTTCCTCCGAAAGCTGGCCAACTATCTCGAACCCGGTGAAGAACTCGACATCCAGACCGCGGGGTATACGAAATGCCGGTTCCCGGTACTGGCAAAGCGATACGTGGTTCGCGACGGCGAGGTCCTCCACGCGGACCTCAGCACCCTCAATCCGATAGAGGAGTAGCTGAAAATCAGTCTCCCCGCAAGATGTGAGGATCCTGTTTTTCGAGGGCTGAATGACTGAGCCCTCAGGGCTTCGTGATTCAATGTCTGAACAACCATCGAACGATCCGTTTGAGGAGTGTGAGCTGAGCCCCGACGCGATCCTCGGCACTCACACCTTCGAAGACGTACTATTCACAGACGAGACGGAAACACCCGTGAATGTGTTGACCGGTGAGATGCCAGCACATTCGCAAGCAAGCGTCGACGAAGCTCGAGCCTTCGCCGCCGGAATCGACAGTGACACACCGCACATCGCACTCCCGGCATCAGTCGAAGCGCAAATCGAAACAGCAAGCAAACCGTACACAGCTGCTGCCTTCTTCCACTTCAAGGCGACCGGGTCGCTCAAGCGACATCGTGTGTACCACGCCGCCTACAACTCGGATACGTTCTCAGTTGATTTCAAGGCCGACTACGAGAGCGGAGACCTGACGATCAGCGTCGAGGAGGAGGACTGCCAGTCGGAGTTCGAGAACGTCTAGCCAGCATCGTCAGTACTATTTTTTGAGCGCCGGCGATGGGTGCCGGCGCATCACGTAGCGAGGCAGTGTGCAGTCGCGTGCGTCGGCAGACGAAGGTGAAAACCGATGCATATGGTCATTTACACTCTGGTAGAGGCATCGACGCGAGACGACGCAGTGGCCACCGGCAAAGCAGTGTTCGACCGACTGGTGGGCGCAGACCCGCATTCCCCCGCCGTGTTCGACTACTACGTGACCTTCGACGAGGAGAACACGACGGTCGCAGGCAAAGCGCGGTGGGGCGATTTACCGGCTGCAGCCCCCGTCGACTCAAACGATGGGCAGGACCTACTCGAACGAGGGTGGGAAGCGACGAAAGAAGAGTTCGAGCGTAATCTCGAACGCGTGAAGGAAGCCATCGACGAACTCTCCGACGAGGAGATCATGCGCGATGAGAACCTCTCTCGGCACGCGTTCCACCAAGTCGGTGCGTACGACGGGGCGTCGGTGTTCCTGTACGACCAGCACGCGACTGGCATCCGGCATCGCGGACAGCTGGATCGGCTCCTCGAAGAGAGTGAAGACCTCTGGATCGTCCCCGCCGACGTCCACTTCTAACCGATGCCCCGAATCACCAACTGGACACGACAGAGTCGCACCCCGTCGCTTGCGTATCGAAACACCGAGACTGGAGCCCGAGCCGTTCTCCATCGTGCACCGGACTCCTACCAGTACAAGTGGCGAGCAGCAATCCTCGTCGACGGCTATCCGGTCTGGTCACGTGGCTTCGAGACGAAGCAGGCGACAGCCTTTCGGGACGCCCTTCGAGACAGACCACTCCCTGAGCTGACCTGCCCTGAGTGCCCGAACGACGACGTTCTCGTCGGCGAGAAGGCAGCAGACGGGCCGAAAGTCCAGCGATGGTTCGACTGCCTCGACTGTGGCTACGAAGCTCGTTCGAAGATCGTCTACGGCGCTGAGCGCTGAACCCACAAGACGTCGAGGGGTAGCGTTTTTCTGGGTCCAGAAGGGGTGGCCCGATTCACATGGGCCAGATCTACAGATGAGTCTGGACGTCATTGACCGCCACAGCGAAGCACTGTTCGAGTTCCTCTGGTGTCCCGTCTGCGGGCACAAGGTGTTCAGCCACATCCCCTTCGAGGGCGTGTTTTGCAAGAACTGCAACACACAGATGGAACTCCAAGAATCGCAAGAGGATCGTGGCTACGAGGAAGCTGTCCTCGTCTGCTTCGATACCGACACAGCCTGGAACCTCCACGTCGACGAAAAACTTCGTCGCGACCTGCCTGACGGGTCGGCGAGGGTAAAGATCCTCGGCGCACCAGGTGCCTACGAGGTCGACTGGTGGAGTCCGGAACCTAGCGAGGACTGGGAACCGGTCGAGCGCGGTGAGTTCGACGACATCGAAGAACCTGCTGAGGTGTCTCACTTGGCGTGAGGAGAGAGGTTCGTTGGGTAGTTTTTCACCCCCTGAGGGGTGCGGGGGTGTTCGAACGAGCACCCCGCGAACAGAACTATGAGTTGGACAAGTGATCCACAGCCAGCTGGAACGTCACACACTTCGGATGAGACCGACGTCATCTACGTCGGCTACCGACAGCGAGGCCGCGCAATCGTCGAAAAGTATCCTGGTCGCGAACCGCTGACCCCAGATCGGAGTCTCGAGCTGGCGAACCACAGTCCCTCGGGCTTCGAATGGGGGTACACGGGGAGTGGCCCGGCGCAACTCGCGCTCGCCCTCCTGCTCGATTACACCGACGACGAGGACGTCGCACTGGCGGAGTACATGGCGTTCAAGAACGAAGTCGTGAGCCGATTGGAGTGTAGTGGTCCCAAACAGCGCTGGCGACTCACAGGACACGAGATAGATACGGCCCTTCGTGAGACAGTCGACGAACCAGTCGCACCGTCCGTCAACTAACAGTGAGAGGGAAATCCATGCCAGAACCCACCCAGCAGTCCCGTACAAACGCAGAATCGACCGAGAACAGTGCGCGACAGACTCCTACTGAATACGTCGAGCGAAGCGATGTTGGCGTCTCACTTACGGTGAAGCTGACTCGCGGCACTGGGACCCGCGACCAGGATAAGGTCACAGCCAAAGTGAAGGCGAAAACGCTCGAAGAGGCCCGCGAGGACATGGAAACCCTCCGCGAGTACATCCACGACCTCGCCAAGGACGCTCGCCAAATCCAGCCAGCAGACCTACACGAAGAGTAATTCTTTTGGGTGTTGCACAGAATTGTGTAAGCATAGGATGTACGAAGTATGCGGTGAGAAGGAACTCAAGGTCATCCTCGCGCTTGATCCGGGGGATTCCATCTCCGGCGTCGCGCGAAAGATCGACGAGAACCGGGAGACGATTCGGCGCGTCGTGAACCGTATTGAAGCAGCGGGCTACGTCGCGTACGATGATGGCCTCCACCTCATCGATCAGACGCTCCGCGACGTCGGTCTCGAGTTCCTGACGGCGGCAGCAGCCACCTCGCCGCCATCGATCTCGGAGGCGTACGTCCTCCCGCAGTTCGCTGGCATGGACTACGCGTTCACCGCCATCGATGCGGTCTATGTCTGGACTCGCGGTGGCTACCAGGTCGCTCGCGACCCGGCGGACTATCCGCTGTTCATCGCCGTCCACGAGTCCGACCTCAACGCCTGGACGTCGTTCTTCGACCGATTCGGGATCCCGACTGCGGAAGAGCGTCAGCCAGCTGACGACCTCGATGGCGCCATCCAGGTCGTTCTGGAGCCACGGCCACAGATCGACGCCGAGATGGTCGACGGACGGCCCGTCATCCCGCTTCAGGAAACCGTGACGTTCGCAAACGAGTACTACGCGACCTTCGAGTCGGCACTCGATATGCTCGGCCGGATGTACGACGACGTCGACACTGATGCGGCCTACCGCATGGAGCCAGCCTGAACATGAGTCAAGAAGACCGAAGCGAGGCACTCATCGAAGTGCTCGAAGAATTAGAGCAGTCAGACATCGGGTTCGTTCTCGTTGGGGGCTACGCGATCAGTCAGTTCGAGACGCGGTTCTCGACCGACCTCGACCTCGTCATCGCCCCAGACGACTACGACGAAGTCGTTGCCTTTCTCGAAGCGCGCGGCTTCGAACGACAGGCCGATCTCGAAGTACCCCCAGAGGAAACCATCTATAATCGGGAAATCGAACTCTTCGAGCGCACTGAGGGGCTTCCTCACCCGGTCGGCGTAGATATCCTCGTGAATGGCCTCGGCTGCCGACAGGCCGAAGCAGAGTGGTCGTTCGACTATCTGCACACGCACAGTTCCCCGACGACGATTTCACGGCACTCGGTCGACGACGGCACGAACAGCCGACGGGGAAGTACTCGTAGCGGCCAAACTCCATAGTGGTCGGAAAACGGATCTCGCTGATGTCCTCGCTGCGATCCCGTCGATCGACCTCGACATGGTCGAGACGCACCTGCATCGCGGCGATGCTGATGCCCTTCGTCAACAGCTCAGCGAGGCACAAGCGTTCATCGAAGAGGGCGGGCTCGATCACCGGTTCAAGAGTATGTTCGGCCAATCATCGGCCTCGGCCGAGGATATCGAGACGCTCCTCGAATTCCTCAAGCGACAACAGGAGTGAAATAGCGCTCACTGCGACAGCAACAGCGGCGGTATCTGTGAGTGGCCGTCGCCGAAGTTGAGCTAGAAACGGAGTGAGCAGTGCTGTTTGTCGTCTCCTTGAGGGGGCGGAGGCGAACACCAGTGAGCGACTCATCAGATCAATCTGCAGAATCGGGTGGCCTAACACCAGAGCAGCGACTCGAACCGCCAAACTCGCGACTCATCAACGCGGGGATCGTGACGATTCACGATATGGAGACGCTACGAGCGTGTGTCGCTTACGAGAACGCAAATCAACAGCGTGTTCGGATTCTCCGCCGGCTTGAACAGCGGGCCAGCGAAATCCGCTCACAGGACAACTGACGGGGGATTCGGGGAATGTCTGTCGGAGTCTCAGTGGGTGAAGGATCGAATGAGTGACTCACCGTCTTAGTGGCCAAGATATTATAGTCCAAACTATTATAGTCTAGTTTCTAACTTCGGAGCACATATGTATCTCCCACAACGACTGGAGGTATGGACCAGTTCGTCAATCGTATCGATGAACTCGAACGGTTGCAGACCCTGTATGAGAGTGGCGCTGCAGAACTCGCAATTATCTATGGGCGCCGCCAGATCGGCAAGAGCGAACTCGTCCGCCAATCGATTGCCGACCGTGACGATGCTGTGTACTATCAGGCAGTCCAAGGGACAGCGACGACACAGCTCAGGCGATTCGTCGAGGCCGCAGCAACAGCCTATCCAGACATCACGGCCGTCAAGGAAGAGTGGGAACCGCTCTTAACGTACCTCACCGACAGAGACGCCGTCATCGTCATCGACGAATTCCCGTACCTCATCGAATCGAACGAGGGGCTTCCCTCGGTCATCCAACACCTGTGGGATACAGCTGTCGACGAGAGTCAGGCAACGCTCGTCCTCACAGGCTCTGCAATCGGCATGATTCATACCCACGTCCTCGATGGCGGTGCGCCACTCTACGGCCGGGTGTCACAGACACCGAATGGCCGACTCGAACTCACGCAGCTCCCGTTTCGCTCCATCCAAGAGTTCGTGCCGACGTACGATCCCGAAGAACGGGTGTTCGTCTATGGCGTCTTCGGCGGCACACCCCGATATCTCAACCCTCTCGATCCATCACAGAGCCTCGGAGAGAACATCACACGGTTGCTGTGTGACCCGGATGGCCCACTCCACGACGAGCCCGAAACCGTCCTCCAGATGGAACTCAGCGAGGTGAACACGTATTTCTCGGTGCTGGAATCGATGGCCAGCGGGAACCGCAGTCGAAACGAGATCGCCCAAGGAGCCGGAATCGAGAGCACCAACACGTCGTACTACTTCGACCGGCTGGAAACCCTCCAGATCATCGAGAAACACCATCCAGCACTCGCCAATCCGGCGCGCAGTAAGCGGACCCGATACCAGATCCGGGACCCCGTGTTCCGGTTTTACTTCCGGTATCTCTACGGCCGCGGGGGCAGTACGAACTCTACGGCGAGAACGCCTACGAGGACCTCATCGAACCGGAATTACCCGAGTTCGTCAGCGAAACGTTCGAATCGCTCTGCCACCAGGCAGTGCCGGCGCTCTATGCAGACTACCAGCTCACGCAGGTGCCAAGCCAATGGTGGTATAAGGGTCGCGAGATAGACGTCGTCGCACCAACTGACGAGTCAATGCTGATTGCTGGGGAGGCAAAGTTCACCAACACTCCTCTCGGCTATGACGTGCTCGCGGATCTCGAAGACGACGTGGAGCACATCGACTGGACGCCCACGACAGGTGGAGAGTCGACGTATGAATTCGCCTTGTTCAGCCGGTCTGGGTTCAAACGCTCCGTCGAAGAAGCCGCAGACGAGCGTGATGACCTCCGCCTCTTCGATCTATCCGATATCGTTGCCGTTCTCGAGCGTGGCGACGACCGCTGACGCTGAGGGACCTACCAGCCGGGATGGTTTTTCGACCCCCGAAAGGGTGCGGGGAATCCGAAGTCCCGCGTTCAACCGATGGAGACAGATTCGACCACCCATCCACGAGTAGTACAGGACGAGAGAGAACGATGCCAAGCGACAGGAGACCACGTCGAGTACGTCGGTATGCGCGTCGACGGAACGCCGGTGGTACTGAACCTCACCGAACACGAGCGCCTCTCCCCCGACCGAAGCCTCGACCTCGTGCGCCATAGTCCGGCGGGATTCGACTGGGGCTACACCGGAAGCGGCCCAGCGCAACTCGCCTGTGCGCTCCTTCTCGATTACACCGACGACGAGAGCGTCGCCCACCAGTACTACATCCAGTTCCGCGACGCGGTCGTGAGTCAGCTGGTGTGTGATGGCCCGGCCGACTGCTGGCATCTCACGGGAGCGGACATCGATGCTGCACTCAGTGCGTTCCAGGATCACCACACCCTCACGCCGGATGGTGGGAAGCCGTCGCCGTCGCTGCCAGCGAATTGGAGTGCCGTGAGCCGGGCAGATCGGACAGTCTTCCAACGCCGGGATATCGACCACTACGTCGTCCTCGCCGAAGGGAGCGAGGAGTGGTTGATCATCCTCTGCGCGCAGGGTGACCGGGCGTATCCCGCCCCGCTCGATCATCGAACCCTGCCGGTCGGAACTACTCCTGCTCCCGCCGTGCAGGAACTGGTCACTGAGAGCAACAACCTCGTCGAGCCGGAGGAAGAAGCCTGATGGAGGCCCTTCGCCTCTCCCGAAGCGCATTCCAGCTCATCGGACGCGCTGTCGAGGCGCTGGAGCGCATCGGCCGGGAACTCAAACGATACAACGACCGGCACGAGCGAACAGCGGAGGAAGACACCGACGACTCATGACCAGCGAAGCGACTCTCGGCGAGTTCAAGGTCGAGAAGCCGTCCGGTGAGTCCCGCTCGCCCTCACTTGAAGAACGCCTTCTCACTCCGATCTCACCGTCCGTCGGACTACGGCTGATTCCCGGTCGAGGTGATTCACTCTATCTCCAGAACCGAGGCACGGAGCGGTACCTCTTCCGTGACGAACACGACCGGTGGTTCGTTCTCCAACCGTCCGCAAAAGACTCAGAAGCGGCGTTCGTCCGCTGGGTGTATCTCCCGGACGACAAACCCGAACGATTGGCGCGGGCAGCGCTTCGTCGACGGACGGTGATCGGTTACGACTACGTTCGCCGGGCGGCTGCTCCCTCTCCGGTTAGATCGACGGTGACGGCAATGTTCGCTGCGGAACGCTGGCCCGAGACGACCTACGAGTGTGGATCGTGCGAGGCGCTGTTCGACACGGCACGAGGCCACGCCCTCCACTGCTGGGACGCCCATCCGTGGGTGCCGAATCCTGAACAGGTGCGCCGTCGACGCCAAGTCGACGAGTGAGTTCGAGAGTCGAAGACAGGTGTCGGGACCGTTCAGGAGATTAACCAACAACGCTGGATTCTTGGGTAGGATGTTGGTTAAGTGGATTGTTTTTGCGCCCGTGAGAGGGGCGCAGGGCGCGTGACGAGAGTGATTCCAAGAGGCAATAAGCTGAAGCTCGAACTCCCTCGTATCTCAGCTGTTCTCTGTTGCCCACTCAAGTAACGGTTCCAGGCGTGTTCGAACCTCGTCGCCGTCGTCCGTCAGCGCATACTCGACACGTGGCGGGATTTCGTTGTACTGCGTCCGTGAAACGAGGCCCGCCTCCTCGAATTCGTCGAGGCGTTTCGAGATCGTGGACGTACTCGCCGTCGGGAGGTGCTCCTCGATCTCCGCGAACCGCAGTGCATCGTGTGCGCCGATGATGCTGACGAGTTGCATCGCGTATTTCCGGCTCAACGTGTTGATCACTCCTGTGAGCGGGCAGTAGCACGTCCCGTCGACGTCGCACGCGGGCGCCGATGAAGTAGTATCTGCCATAGCTTCGTGGCCTCCAACCTACTCTATAGCTTCGGACTCTACAGTATAATAACTTCCCGTCGTAAAGTATAGACACAAATGACTCACACGTCCGACTATGATCTCGTGATCCTCGGCGGCGGAGCCGCTGCCTTCGCCGCCATCACCGAAGCGAGCCGGAGAGATCTCTCGACGGCGATAGTGAACGCGGGACTACCAATCGGCGGGACCTGCGTGAACGTCGGCTGTGTCCCGAGCAAGCATCTGCTCGCCGTCGCCGAGAGCGGCGCTGCAGCGTCGGAGAATCCCTTCGATGCCGTCACATATCCCGAGGCACCGACCATCGACTGGGTCGATGCACTCGACGGGACCGATGACCTCGTCGAGCGGTTCCGGCAGCAGAACTACGTCGACGTCGCCGAGCACTTCGAGACCGACATCTACGAGGGCTACGGCCAACTGGTCGACAGCGAGGGACGCAGTCCCTCGGGCAACCGGAATGCAACGCGTTCCGGTGACGACACGACCATCGAGGTTGTCGACGGTCCCGACAAAGGGACCCGAATCACCGGCGAGAAGGCTCTCGTCGCGACGGGGAGTTCGCCCTGGGCACCGCCCATCGACGGCCTCGAGGAGGTCGAGTACTACACTAGCGAAACTATCCTTGAGGAACGCGACCTCCCCGAGAGTATCGTGATGCTCGGCGGTGGGTACATTGCCCTCGAGTGGGGACAGATTCTTCACCGCGTCGGCGTCGACGTGACGATCCTCCAGCGCTCCGAGCGCGTCCTCTCGGATATGGAAGGCCAACTCGGTCGGGAGCTCCAGCGGGCCCTCCGCGAGGAGGGTATCGACATCGTGACCGGCAACGACTTCAAACGAGTTCGGACCGCAGCGACCGACGGCAGCTCCCAGCCGAGCCAGCAGGACGTCACGGTGGAGACCGTCGTCGATGGCGAGGAGCGAGCGGTCACCGCCGAGGCGCTGTTCGTCGCAACTGGAGTCCAGCCCAATAGCGAAAATATCGGTCTAGAGAGGGTGGGCGTCAAGACAGAGCCAGACGGGGCGATCCGCGTCGACGAGTACTTCCAGACCACAAATCCCGACATCTACGCGGCGGGCGACGTAATCGGCGAGCCCGAACTGGAGACGGTCGCCGCCAAGGAGGGCAACCACGCCGTCAAGAACGCCTTCGGCAGCGCGGAGCTACGCTCCGTGGGCCGTTCGAGCGGGCAGAGCCCGCGAGAAGACAACGAAGGTGTCACCATCGACTACGACACCGTCCCGGCGGTCGTCTTCACCAGCCCAGAGGTCGCAGCCGTCGGGACGACAGAGCGCGAGTATATGAACGAACATGGCATCTGTTCCTGCCGGACAGTTCAGATGGAGGACGTACCGCGGGCGAAAGCCGTCAGCAACACGGATGGGCTCGTCCAGGTCGTCAAACACCACGAGACCGACGAGATCGTCGGCGTCCACATGGTCGGGCCTCGTGCCGCAGACATGATCATGGAAGCGACGTTGGCGGTGAAGTTCGGGCTGACCGTCGACGACATCATCGATACGGTTCACCCCTTCCCGACGTTCTCCGAGGCGTTCAAACACGCCTGTCAGGCGTTCCGCCGGGATACGTCGACAATGAGTTGCTGTATCGAGTGAGCCTTAGTCGTCGGTCGAGAACACGTCGTCCAGCGTGCCGCTCTCGCCCAACTCAATGAGGGCACGGTTCAGGAGTTCGCGAACGATGAACTCCTCGTAGTGCTGGGTGTCGCAGTACTCGCAGGGCTTCATTTCGCGGGCGACCGCCTCGATCTCAGTACCGTGTTTCGTATACAGCGTCTCGATGAGGGATGCCAACTCCTCGGACGTGGTGGACTGCGCCCCCGCGAGGGTTTCGTCTGCTTCCTCCGGGAGCTCATAGGAGAAGACCCGCGTGTTCGACTTGTAGAATTTCCGCGTTCCGCCGCCAGCTTCCTCGAGCCGGGCGATCTCGACCATCCCCGCATCCTTCAGGACGTTCACGTGGTGACGCACCGTCGTCTCGGCCTTCTCCTCACCGCGACGATGCAGTTCGGCGTGAATCTCCTCGATCGTCATTTCCTCAGCAGCGAGCATATCGAGGATCTTCGCCCGGACGTCGTTCTCCAACGCCTTCGCTTTCTCCGGGGCCGTCGTCACGACTTCGCGGATCGGCACGTCGGATTCGAGGAGCGCCATTCTTGTGAGGACGTAGGGGAACGACGATAGTAAGAGTAACGCCACACTCTCGACAGTAGTCTTAGTTATTCGATACCGCTATAACTCTAGTCGTAATGGTTATCCACTTCGCTGGGTAACTAGCGACCACGATGGGAACGACACACGAACAATTCAACGTCGGGGGAATGTCCTGCTCCTTCTGTGCCGAGAGTATCAAGAAGGCCTACAGCCGGACCGACGGCGTCGAAGATGTCGACGTGAGTCTCGCCCACGAGGAGGTCCTCGTCCGGTACGACGACGATATCCTGAGCGAGATCGAGGTGAAGGACACGCTCCGGGATCTCGGCTATACCATCCGCGATCCGGACAAAGCGAAGCGATACGAACAGCAGCAGGCCGAACTCGTCGACGGGAAGCGCCGCCTCCTCCTCGCCGGCGGCGCATCCATCGTCGTTGCCGCGCTGATGGGCTGGATGATTCTCGTGATGGGACGCTTCGAGTCGGCATCTCTCGTGATGGATCTGGTCACACTTGTGCTGGCGCTCGCAGCGATGTTCGGGCCTGGCCGCTACATCAAAAAGAAAGCCTTCCAGAGCCTCCGCCGGGGGATCCTCAACCAGCACGTCCTCCTGGAGGCAGGCGCGTTCGCGGGGCTCCTCGGTGGGTTGCTCGGCCTGTTCGTCTTCCCGAGCTTCCCGACCGTCCACTTCTTCGCCGTCTCCGTGTTCATCACCACCTACCACATCCTCTCGGAGTACACCAGCCTCACCGTGCGGACGCGGGCCTCACAGGCCGTTCAGAGCCTCCTCGACCTCCAGCCGGACACCGCCCGTCGCGTCGACGAGGACGGCAACGTCAAGGAGGTCCCCGTTGACGACCTCGACATCGGTGATCGCGTCCGCGTCAAGCCCGGCGAGAGTATACCCGTCGATGGGACAATCGTCGAGGGTGAATCAACGGTCGACGAGTCGGTCGCCACCGGCGAGTCGATCCCCGAGGAGAAGATCGCCGGCGACCAGGTGATCGGTGGCAGCGTCAACGAGACCGGCACGCTGCTTATCGAGGTGACCGCAATTGGGGAGGACGCGTTCCTCAATCAAGTGGCCCGCGAGATCGAGGAAGCGCGGGCGATGAAGCCCGGCATCATCCAGCTCGCCGACCGCGTGCTCAAGTACTTCGTTCCGGGCGTCCTGACGATTGCCGCGCTCTCGTTCCTCTTCTGGCTGGTCGCACCGCTCGCGTGGGGCGGTGGTCCGAACGTCCAGCGGGGGGCCTTCGCAGCGCTGGCGGTCCTCGTCCTCGGCTATCCGTGTGCGCTTGGGATGGCAACACCCCTTGCCCTAATCCGGGGCGGCGGGAAGGCCGCGACCCGCGGCATCCTGATGCGGTCGGGCAACGCCTTCCAGATCTTCCCCGACGTCGACCATGTTGTGCTCGACAAAACCGGTACCATCACCGTCGGCGAACCCGCCGTCAGTGAGGTCGTCGCGTTCGACACCGACGAGGTGGATGTACTCACGACTGCGGCCAGTGCAGAGGCCTTCTCCGAGCATCCGCTCGCCGATGCGATCCTCGAGTTCGCCGACGAGCAAGATGTCGAGTACGCTGACCCCGATGATTTCGACTCTGTGACCGGCAAGGGCGTCCGGGCAACCGTGGCCAGCGACGACGTGCTGCTCGGGAAACCGGGATGGCTCAGCGACGAGGGAATCGACCTGTCGAAGAGGGCCGACGACATTGAGCGACTCCAGGGCCGCGGCCTCACCGTCTCTGGGGTCGTCCGAGGCGGTGACCTAATCGGCCTGATCGGCATCGGCGACGAAATCAAAGCCGACGCCGCCGAGACCATCCGGCGGATGCGCGACGCCGGCATTACGCCCGTGATGATAACCGGGGACAACCAACGCACCGCGAACACGGTTGCTGACGAGGTCGGCATCGATCGTGTGATGGCCGACGTACTGCCCGACGAGAAGCGGGAGGAAATCGGTCGCCTGCAGGAAGCCCGCCACCGGGTGGCGATGGTCGGCGACGGCATCAACGACGCGCCGGCACTCACGCAGGCGGACATCGGGATCGCCATCGGCGCCGGGACCGACATCGCCATCGAATCGGCAGACATCGTCCTGATGGGCGACCGGCTCGGTGGCGTAATGGACGCCTACGAGATTGGCAAAGAGAGCTATCGGAAGACCCGCCAGAATCTCGCGACAGCCTTCGCGTTCAACGGGATCGGCGTCGCCGCGGCGACGACCGGGCTCGTTCACCCCGTGTTCGCGATGCTCGCGATGGTGCTGTCCGTCTCGGCCGTCCTGGCCAACAGCTTCGCTGGCCAGCTCCTCTCCGGCGAGAGCGTCAACACCGAGTTCGCTCTTGAAAAAGGTACAGACGGCGACGTGAGAGACGGCCGAGCAGCAGCCGATTAAGCCACGACGTCGTACCCGGCCTGTTCGATTGCCGCGGTCACATCGTCATCGGAGACCCCATCCTCGAGGACCACATCGACCGTATTCGCTTCGTGGTCAGCATCGACTCGACTCACACCATCGAGGTTCTGTAAGGCAGTCTCCACGTTCCGTTCACACCCGTTACACGACATCCCGGTGACGGAGATCGTCTTTCGCTCCATACCTGCAGATAAACGCTCGCAGGGGATGACCATTACGGTAGCCATTGTATCGATATCAATTCTATTAGAGGTGGGCGATATCGTACGGAGAGTTGTTTGTGTCGGCCCACAAGGGGTGGAGGCTCTTCGGGATGGGGACAGCTGACGACAGAGAGTAACGAGTTTCCACCAGAGAAACCACTGGAAGCACCGAACACGCGCCTGATCAAGGCTGGTATTGCGACAATCTCTGATATGGAGACACTCCGGGAGTGTGTTGCCTACGAAAACGCCCACAAGAACCGGACGCAGATTCTACGCCGGCTCAAGTGGAAGGCTGAAGAGCTACGTGAGGACGACGAGTAAGCTCTGTTCTTAACCAACATCTCCGCGTGGAGTTCCTCTTTGTTGGTTAACAGGCTGTGCCTCGGTTTTTCGGGCCCCTGAACGGGTGCGGGGCAGCCAGCAGCGGCCTCGCGATCCAATCATGTCCCCCGATCTGAGCTCCAGCTCCACCACGGCGAGTGAAATCGCTGCCGTCAGACAAGCAGACCATGTGGCGTTCTTGCATCGAGCTCCCTTTGTCGCCGACGCGTTGGCCCTTGGTTTCCTTCCCGGCTTTCGTGAGGACTGTGGGTATCAAGAGACCCAGTACCAGAACCTCACCCTCCCCGTCGGGATGCTCGATAACGACTTTCGAAATCCCGACCTGACTCGATACGTCGACCGGTTTTTCGAACACGAGCCGCGAGTCGGCGTCATTGGGGACGCATACGAGCCCGACGATGTCGATGAATACGTCGCTGCCGCTCGCGAAATCCAAGCGAGCTACCCCAACGCAGAGCTCGTCATCGTGCCCAAGTGCAGGGAGGTGATCGAGATGATCCCTGACGATATCGTGCTCGGGTACTCTCGGGGCTACGCTGATCGGCTGGCCCACGAGTTCTCCGAGCCGACCGACTGGCGTGGCCGACGCGTCCACATCCTCGGGGGGAGCCCACCGAAGCAGCTTGACGTCATTCAGCAGTTGACCCGACCGACGCTCACGAATGACCCACCCGCAGACATCGTCGGCGTTGACTGGAACGGACTCCACCGTGGCGCGCAGTTTGGAGAGTTCTGGACAGCTGCCGGATGGGACGACAGCGGCCGGGACGCTGACCACGTCACGGTTCGAAAGACCGTTCGTCACAGCCTTGGTCGACTCCGAGAGTTCTGGCAGGAACACGGCGTCTGGCCAGATTCGACACCGCAAGATGCCGGTCTAGATGTAGAGTACGAGGGGCCATCACCGAGTGATCTCGATGGTGCTGCCTGTACTGGATGCGGAGCGAATGTCTGGAGAACCCATCGTGGTCCCTTTGTTGCCGAGTACGATACGGGAGCAGTCTGTGGATACTGCAGCTACGACTGCTACTTTTCGCATCGCCATCGAAACCAACTCGAGGAAATAGCCGGCGAGCAGAGCGTCTACTTCCCACCGGCGTGACTTGGAGAGTGTTTTTCGAGCCCCCGAGAGGGCGAAGGCTCCATCGAGAGTCTTCGTCCAGAGGTGAATCAAGTGAGTCAGCGACAGCATGCGAACGACGTCTCGGTCGATGAGATTCCAATCGATATTTCGAACACACAGTCCGGGGAAATCGATCCAGGTGAGGTTCCTGCGGAGATCGAATCCATCACCCGTGGACTGGCGAGTGAACAGGCGCCGACGAATCCACTCGTCGTTCTCAAAGCGGCTCGCTGGTGGTACATCCACGGCAAAGGTGGGTCAGATCCCGCGTTTCGGTGGGCCATCGAGTGGGCGCGACACCTCGCAACAGACACGCCGAGCGACGTCGAGCGGTTCGACGCGTATCTCGAATATCTCGTTACAGTCGGGTTCGCGGACGAACCATACGAACTCCGGTAACTCTCAAGGGGAGCTGTTTTTTTGCGCCCCGAAGGGTGCGGTGCGTTCTGAATTGACGCGGTTGCGGTGAACTCGGTTCAGTGAAATCATGGCTACGACCAGTAACTCGTCGGTCTCCTTCGACGAGACCGACACGCGATCCGACGAGATGAACAGCACTATCGAACAGTGGGTCGACGACCTCGTCGCCGGCGTCGACGACGCGCAGGCCAGCGAGGAGTTCCAGGAGTGGCTCGATGTCCAGAGTCGTTTCCACGATTATTCCTACCGAAATACTCTCCTGATCAAGCGCCAGTGTCCCGAGGCGTCCCGCGTGGCAGGTTATCGGACATGGCAAGAAGACTTTGACCGGCACGTCCAGGAGGGAGAAAGCGCGATCTGGATCTGGGCACCGATCATCACGAAACAGTGCCCGGAGTGCGAGAACTCACCGAGCTACCACGAGAACAGTGACTGTGACTACGACCAGACACCACCCGAGGAGTGGTCGAAGGGGCTCGTTGGGTTCAGACCCGCACCGGTGTTCGACATCTCCCAGACCGACGGAGAGCCGCTTCCGGAACTCGATACGGAAGCGACCGGCGACGCCGACGACCTCGTCGATCGGTTGACCGATGCCGCGGATGAGCTTGGTGTGACGGTTCGGATCGTTCCGGAAGCGGAGTGGGCGCACGGTGAGGCAAAAGGTATCTGCGAGCAGCTCAGTCTCGTCGATTTGCAGCCACGCGTCGAGGTCCGCGACCGAGAGAACGACGCCGACCTTGCGCGGACGCTGATCCACGAGTACGCCCACGCCCTGCTCCACTTCGACATCGACGACGACACCGAGCGGTCGAAACGCGAAGTCGAGGCCGAAGCCGTCGCGTACGTCGTCGGGCGGTACTGTGGGTTAGATACCAGCAGGTCGGCGTTCTACCTCGCTGCCTGGGAGTCGGATGATCCCGAAGTCGTTCGAGAACGTCTCGGGCGAATCAGCCGAACGGCAGCGGAACTCATCGACGTTCTCGAAGACGGCGCCTGAACCGTTAACCAACGCCAGGTTCTGAGTCACAATTTCGTTGGTTAATTTTCTCCGCTCTTATGTAGAGCTGAGGAACGACCGTGTAGTTACGGTGAACGAGCCGAAATCACGAGGTTATGCCTCAGACTCAGCCAGCGTTCGGTGGAATGCTTCGCCAGCTCGTTGATCTTGGATTGTTCGAGTTGGACACCGAGCCGCTCGATGCTCTCATCGAGCGGCGACTCAAGGAGTTCTGGGAGTATACCACGTGTCCTCGCTGCGGCCACCCCAGCATTCACACGTGGGGATCGTCCGATCGCGTTATCTGCCGAGATTGCGATTTTAAACCCGTCTACACCTATGGAACGCCTTTCCACGAGAAGCACCTCACCACCGGAGAGGTGCTTCTCGCGTACCTCCTCTATGCAGACACGTTGCTCAGTATCTCGCAAATCGCGGTTGTCCTCGACAGGGCGTACAAGACCGTCTATTACGCGATTCGAGAGGTGGAAGCCGCGGTCACGCGCGGCTTCCCCCTCGTCTGGGAGCAGTTTCAACACTCCATCTCGGGCCCAACGCAAATCGACGAATCGAGCACGGTGTGTTCAGGCTACAAAGGCCAAGACCCGCCGCGGAACAGCCGGTACCGCGGCGGGTCGTCCCGATCGGGGCGCTCACGATGGAAAGGTCGTCACGGCGACCAGATAACGCTCGTCGCGGCGTGCCGCGACGTGCTTCGGGTGATTCGCGGCCATCTTGGAATCAGCTACCAGGGAGACCTCGAACCGGTACTGCAAGAGGCTGAAGACCTCTCCCAGCCGCTGGGAGAGGTCTGGACTGACGGACTCCAAGCGTACCGAGAAATGGAGTACGACCACCGAACCGTTATCCACGACGAACGGTACGTTTCGGCCGACGGCGTTCACATCAACCAAGTTGAGTGCCTCTTCTCGCTAGTCAAACCGTGGCTGCGGAAGTTTCGCGGCCTGTCCAAGCAGGGCTTGGAACAGGCCGCTCACACATTCGGTATCGTTCGGTCAGTGAATCTCGTCGGCGCATCCCTCGAAATCGTCGTCGATTGCCTTGCTACGGGGTCACTCCTGAGTTCTACATAAGAGCGAGTCTTTCAGCGCCCGCCGAGGGGCGGAGGCGCAGTCCCGTCTCCACGAATCATGAGTGAACCGTATCTGTCCGCTGTCCTCGACGAGGCAGAACGAGTTGTAGAACAGCACGACCAGATCGCTCGGTCAACGGACCATCCAGCACACGAATATCTGCGGTACGCAGTCCTTCGACTGCTCGAAGGTGTGGCTGACGAGACGACTGCGGCCGTCCCGCAGATCGACGGCGTGACCGTCGGGTATGGAGGAGACGAGGCGATGTTCGACAGCTGGGGTGACGACGTCGAGTGGTGGGAGACGGTGCCGCCTCGAGATGGGTGTACCCGCTTCCGGATCTTCTACCCCAACGAGCACGAGGTTGTTCCCCGAGTGATCGTCGACGTGATGGCCGCACTCGGCGCGTGGCGCGTCTGGGCTGGGAACGCTGCGGCCTGTGGCTCCTACGACCATCGCGAGTGCCACGAAGTCCACTACCTGTTGCCGGAAGGCCATCCGATCGAAGGTATCCTTCAGGATCGGCTCCACGGCCATGACGTCGCGCCGGACGGTGGACGGAGTGGCGACGTTCGCGACAGAATGGTCGTCACGAAGCACTCGAGCCAGCGTGCGGACCTCGAACCGCGAACCCGACGCGCCGTCGACGAAGCGATGGCGGTCTCGCTGCTCGAAAAAGGTGGTCGATACGAGGTACAGTCAGCCTCGGGGAGCTGGTACGAAGTCGACGTGATCAGCGAGTCTTGTACCTGTCCGGACTGGCAGCAGCGGACGCCCGAGGGCGGGTGTAAACACATGCGTCGAGTGAACCACGAAATCAAGCAGGGACGCGTCCCACGCCCGGACGGCCGACTACCGTCGAATCAGTAGCCAACGACACACCCACCACCATTTCACCAATTAAGGGGAGGGAGCAAAGTCTTCGGATTGACGTTGGAAACCCCACCCACCACTGTTTCACCAATTCCACACCCTGCTGGATGGTCGATCATCTACAGCTTAGTGGGACACCCACCACCGTTTCGAGAATTCACTCGCTCGTGCTGACCATTATTCTCTTAGCCTGAAAAGCCTCGATTGATCCCAAATGAGAGGTAGAACTGTACACCACCGTTTCAGGGACAGCAACAGTACGTTCCATCATTGGTCGTTCAGACGGCGACAGACGAGAATTGAGCATATAGAAACACGGAACAAGCAACCGCTCGCATCGGTCATAGTCATCAACGTGGTCTCGATATCTCTCCACAGACACATGGATCATACGGAGAGAACTCAAATATGGAGGGACCCACACCACCATTTCAGCAATTCTACGACGCGAGAGAAACCCGAGATTTTCAGGAGGAAGTAAATAAGACGCTTAGAATATAAACCCTGGAAAACTGTCCACCTAAAACTCACTAAAACAGTGATAGAGTGAGTCTTCTACTACCTTTACTACTACTAGACGAAAACGTTATAATATATAATATAACTTGGTCTGACGATGTTCTAGCTGAAACAGCCCCTACGTGAACTGGATCGCGTGTTTTCGGAGAGTACGGTGGATCACGTCCCTGTCTAACCCCCTCCCTCTTTCACACGAGAATTGATGAAATGGTGGTGGGGGTGTCCCCGCCTCTTTCTGCTGGAACCCCACTATTGGAGACATTCGAGACATTGATGAAACGGGGGTTTTATGATATCTTGCTTAGACGGTTCTGGGTATGACCCAATTCTCGAACACCTCGCCTATTTTCCAACGAGAGGAAGTTCTCCGCGAAGAACACCATCCCGACGACCTTCCAGAACGGACGGATGAGATGGAGGATCTCCACATGTCGCTCGCCCCTGCTGCACGGGGGGTTGGTGCCAACAACGTGTTCCTTCACGGAAAGGCCGGCCAGGGAAAAACTGCTGCTGCGAAAGCAAAACTCTCCGAACTTCAGGAGCACGCCGAACACGAATCCGATCACCTTGACCTCACGACCGCGTATGTCTCCTGTGAATCCCACGATCTTTCTACGTCCTACAAAGCCGCGTCCCGTATCTATCAAGAACTCACCGGCAATAGCCGGCCGACAGGGTATGCAACTGATGTTGTGATGGACATGATGTTCGAGGCGATGAATGATATCGGTGGCACGATTATTATCGTCCTCGACGAAATCGACACACTCGGCGATGACGACCGGATTCTCTATAGTCTCCCTCGAGCCCGAGCCCAAGACTACGTTGAAGACCACGTTTTTCCCAGTATAATCGGAATCAGTAACGACCTCCAGTGGCGGGATAATCTCAGTCCGAAGGTCAAGAGTTCACTCTACGATGATTCTGTCCTCTTTTCGCCGTATAATGCGACGCAGCTCCAGCAAATTCTGCGCCGGCGCGCAGCTAAGGCCTTCCGCGATACGGAACTCATCCCCGTCGAAGAGCTTGACACCGACGCGAAGCAGAGAGGGAGTATCGTGGAGATCGACCAATCCGGACAGGAGTATCTGTTTCGGAGTGATGTTCTGACCGATGACGTAATCCCGCTTATTGCTGCACTTTCGGCACAAGATACAGGGGACGCTCGTCAGGCGATCAAATATCTTCGGAAGGCCGGTGAATTGGCCGATAAACATGGTGATGACGTGGTGAGCGCAGATCATGCTCGTGAAGCTCAGGCGCTCGTAGAACGCGAAGCCGTTGTTGAAGCCATGCGTGAGATGACGACACAGGCTCACCTCGCCCTCGCAGCCCTCACAGCACTTGAACTCTCCGGCGATGCTCCCGTCCGGGCTAAGCCGATCTACGGTGTGTACAAGAGCATTGCCTCGAAAATCGATGCCGACAAACTCGGCCAACGTCGGTTCAAAGATCACCTCCGCGAACTCGATATGCAGGGTATCGCAGATGGCGAAAAAGTGACTGCGGGTTCGATAGGCGGTCCGGCGTGGGAGTACCAGTTACAAGTTGATACTGAGATTGCCGTCGAGGTTCTCAAAGATACAGCCCGATTCGCCGATATCGATTTCCAGCGAATTAGTTCCGACCGACCGAATCCATAGTCCTGCAGAGAGTGGTTGTTGCCTCGCCCTTACCGAGCTACACCTCCACCGCTTCAGGAACTCTGGTTAGGTGTGAAACAGGTTTGCCCTCGTACCAAATCTCCCCACCACTGTTTCAGCAATTCTTGTAGAACGCTCAAGTATTGTTTCTGCTGGGTCCACTAATTCACCCACCCCACCGTTTCATAAATTTTGTTATGAAAATCTGCCGTGGTGATATTCTTGTTTCTCACTCCATCGTCGTGACTGTGTTCGGACTGGTTGGTTGTCAGCTGTCTGGTTTCGTGATTAACCAACAAATCAAAGGCAATTGCGAACCTGTTGGTTAATACAATCATGTCGTACACACCGCCCACACCACCTCGAGGACTCCCAGCCGATATTGTCGAACAACTCGATGATTTCTCACCGGACTTGCTTCGTCACGCTGCCCGCTACGCAGAAGAGCTCGCTGAGCATCGTGAGCGGGAAGCTCGTCTCGCGGAAGAAGACAGCACAGACGAGAGTGAAGAACGACCCGAGGACCTTCCGGACGATGTGCCAACGAAAGCGACGATCACGATCAAGGACATCAATGATAACCGCTACTACTATTGGCAGTGGCGGGATGGAGATAGGGTGCGATCCAAATATAAAGGCCCAGTCAATCCAGACGAGTAGCTGGCATTATAAGCCACGACTGATCTGTAGTCGCTCTCAACAGAGAAGACGGAGTCCAGCGCTCTAACTGTGAATGGGATCAATCGAGTCGATCCAGCGAGCCATAGAGTTCCTCGTTCTGAATGTGGGTGCAGAACTGCGCACACAGCCGACAGCAGTCCGTTGCGTCGGTGAACGTTCGGACGCTGGCGTCCCAGCGTGCGTTGACTGCCCCGAGCATCGCGCTCCGCACTGACGGTTCGGTCGCGACCATCACTCGGCGCGTGCGTTCCGGGGGCGTCGCATCGGCCGCCGGCCCGTGCATCCCGTCGGTCGATAGCAGCTCTTCGAGGACGCTCCCGATCTCAATCCCGACGCCGAGATTATCCCCGACTTGGGGAGCGATGAAGATCGTCGCATTACTCGCCTTCGCGAAGGCGATGCTCTGGGTCGCAGCGTCGATTTCGTCGAGGTCAATTCCGACGTCGATTGCGAG
The DNA here is from genome assembly GCF_002906575.1 of Salinigranum rubrum. Classification (NCBI taxonomy): domain Archaea; kingdom Methanobacteriati; phylum Methanobacteriota; class Halobacteria; order Halobacteriales; family Haloferacaceae; genus Salinigranum; species Salinigranum rubrum. The sequence continues at coordinate 72,080 of NZ_CP026312.1, read as the reverse complement.
GAAGGCGTTGAAACCACGGTCGCGGAGACAGTCACGTGTCTCTTGGAGAAGGCGCAATACCTCGTCTTCAGCGTACTCACCGCTGGTCTCGTCCCACGTTGCAAACGAAGGAGCGTCGGTCTCGACATCGGCATCCGTCGGCAGTAGTGCGTCGACGTCGAACGTTCGGTAGGGTCCCATCACCATCCGTGTTCGGTTAAGACGTTGAATCGAGAGACGGCACTCTATTGGCGAAGTTATCGGTGTAGACCGCGTGGGGAGAGAATGTGTTCAATACGCTCTCCCCGAATCTCATACGACGCCGACTCACTTCCCTGTTTCCAGCCGAGCTTATCGAAGACATCGCGCGCGAGCGCGATGTCGTCCAACGCAACCGGAAGATCGACATCACGACGCTCGTCTGGACGCTCATCTTGGGCTTCGCCGTCGACGGCGAAGCCCGCACTATCGCCGGATTTCAACGTGCGTACTCCGCAGCGACCAACCAGACGCTCTCCCGATCCAGCTTCTACGATCGGTTCACGCCAGCACTTGCTGCGTTGCTGAGCGACCTCCTCGAGCACACTCTCGAGGAGGTCGCGGTTCCCCACACCATCGCTCCACGGTTCGAGCTGTTCCGTGAGGTGCTGATCGCCGATGCAACCGTGTTCAGGTTGCATCGGCTCCTCAGCGAATTTCCAGCGACTCACTCGGATCAATCCGGTGCGAAGCTTCATCTCGTGCATAACACGACGACGCAGACGATCGAGCAGTTCCAGCTCACCGACGAATGCACCCACGAGAGCAGCCAGCTCCGCACGGGGAGCTGGCTGCGAGGCCGGTTGTTGCTGTTCGATCTCGGATTCTACAGTTTCCGTCGCTTTGCGTTGATCGAAGAGAACAGCGGCTTCTTCGTGACACGGCTGAAGTCGAACGCGAATCCACTAATCGTGGGCAAGCGACGGAAATGGCGCGGGCGCGCCATTTCCTTACCAGGGCGTCGCCTCCAAGAGGTTCTGGGCGATCTCACACGGGAGATAATCGATGTGACCGTGGAGATCTCGTTCAAACGGCGAGCGTACGCTGGGAAGCAGTCAACCGATACGATGGAGTTTCGCGTCGTCGGTGTCCGCAACGAGGACACCGACGACTACCATCTGTACGTGACGAACCTCCCCGATGAGTTCACCCCGAGCCAAGTTGCGGCTCTGTACGGGTTGCGGTGGGAGGTAGAGCTGCTGTTCCGGGAACTGAAATCGCTGTATGGGTTGGAGAAGTTCCAGACGAGTGATCCAGCGATCGTCCACCTGTTAGTGGTGGCGGATCTGCTGACGCTGACAGTCAGCAGAGCCTTACTCGGCGTGTTTCAAGAGTTGTTCCCAGAGACCGTGTTCCCCCGTGAACGCTGGGCGAAGACCTTCCGGTCTCTCGCCCAGCTCATCCTCGAAGACCTCGCCCAGTCGTTTGGCCACCCACCGCCGAATCTGTCGGAGTTGATGTTTCATGGTGCTCGGCAGCCAGAGAAGTCACGCCTCTTACTCAGCGAACGAGTGGCTGAAGCCTTCATGAGGCGATCCAGTGCTTAACCGAACACCGATGGTCCCATCACATAGACCAGAAACTGCTCACGTCGAACTGGTGACAGGGCTTCCGAGTCACCGACGGCCTGAGAGAGATTGTCGATAATCCGGTCCCGCATTCGAGCCGACGATTCGGTGAGTTAGTATATAAATATCGGTGTTCTCAGTCATTCTCTAGTAGATAACGACTAAGTACGTGGCAGCTCAACTGTTGAGCTGAGGCACTCGAAATGTCCGAAGCCGATCGCCACCGCGCAGACGAGGTTCGCCAGCCGGAGCCACCGCTCCCCGAAGAGAGCGGACTAACACTCGAAGAGTACCTCGCGATGCAGCAGGCGATCGGTCATCCGACGCGGTTTCGTATCCTGCGAACGCTTGTCGCCAACGACGAGCTAAGCGCTTCCGATCTAAAAACCGCAGTTGATGTTGAGCCCCACAACTTCCACTACCACTTGGATGAACTGGTTGATGTTGGGCTGATCGATAAGCGTCAGCGACGGACTGCTGACAGTCAGGGTTTCTACACGTACTACCGACCGACAGCGATGGGACGAGGTATCCTTGAATACGGCGTTGAGGAGCTGATGCGCCGTGAGCGCGAATTCAACGATGCCTATTCGTGAGTCGGCACTGGATACTCTTTCAGCAAGAATATCTTCCTAGTTCTCTGTGTTCAGCTAAAGGTGCAAGCCGATAGACTGCAGACGAGCTGAACTGGAGCGACCTGTTTCCTATTCGAATTGGAAACTACGGAGCAGAGCCTCAGAAAACAGCCGCTCTCGAATACTATTTTGCTCGACGGCGGAACGTAACGGCGCACAGCTCGTGGCTTCCTATCTCAGATACGCAAGATACCTCAGATATGTCTGACAAACTGTTATGGGCTCTCAGTTAGATGCCTCAGATACGGCAGACAGATGACTGAGGTAATTGCGATATCTAACCAGGCGGGAGGCGTCGGGAAGACAACGACTGCGATCAACTTGTCCGGCGCGTTGAACGAGCTTGGTCACGAGGTTCTCTTGATTGACGCTGACCCACAGGGTACCGCTACCGAGGGTGTGGGATTCCGAGACCTATACAACAAAAAAATCCCCTCGCTCCATCAGGTGATGGTCGACCCATCACGGACGGACGAAATCAACGATATCATTCAGGAGCACCCAGAGTTTGACGTCATCCCGTCGAACAAAGCGATGGATGCTCTGAAGGATATGCTGTTGACTCAGGTCGCGAACAGCGAGATGCGGCTAAAAATCGCCTTGAACGAACTAGACAAGGACTACAGCTTCATTATCATCGATTGCCCACCTGACCTTTCGCAAATACTGGACAACGCGCTGTTGGCAGCTGAGAACGTGTTGATTCCAGTTGAACCGACCCGCCGGAGCATCCGCGCGATCGAGAAGATGAACGAGGAGATTGACTACTTGGAGTCGAGTTTCCCCGGTCAGATAGATCAGATACAGATTCAAGGTATCGTAGTGAACTCTGTTGAGGGGAATCCGAACAACGACACCAAAGAGATGCTTGAGTTCTTCAGTGATGCTCCATATCCTGTGTTTGAGGTTCCGGATCGGGTGGCAATTCGTCGTGCATGGAACAACGGCGTCTCGATATTCCAGCATGAAGATCCGGCGAAGATAGATGACGCCCGTGATGCATACTTACGGATTGCCGAGCAGTTGGCTGCTGAAATGGAGGTGACGGCTTGATGTCTGACGATCTTGAGGATCGGAAGAAAGAAACGTGGGGAATGGACGAGGTTCGGTCGACTGGAGCTAGTTCAGAAAGCCAAGACACGTCAGATACAGCAGACACTGAAGATACCTCTGGTAAGTCAGATGGTAAAGATACATCAGACACACCAGAGGGTTCAGACGCTTCAATTGCTGTAGATAGCAAAGACGCTTCAGACGATTTAGATACAACAGACGCCTCAGATACATCAGATATTGCAACGGGTGAAACAGTACGACAGATGGCGATTGACGCAGAAAAGAAAGGGTTCGCAGTTCGTGATCTACACAATGTGAATGTCTATCTGTATGAGGAGATCTATCGAGAGATGGTCACCACGTTTAAGAAATTGGATTCGGACTATTTCCAAGAACACGGGGATGAACTTTCGAAAAACAAGGAGTTTTTCAATGCTGTCTTCCGTGCGGGGTTACAGAGTCCCCAGCTCCGTGAGGAACTTGATCTGAAGTGAGGTTCATCGCTGATCTGCTACTGCTCCGTGGAGAGAAATCGGTAGAAACAGTATAATCTATGTCACTCGCAGAAGTATTGATCTCTTTGTTAAGACGTCTTGAATTGTGTCTTCATCAACGATACGCTATTCGAATGCAGTAGCGAGTTGCTCGCGCATATACTGTCGACGGAGTTTCCGGGCACGTGTCTCCGAGAGATAGTTCTGTAAGACGACGTCGGCGCTGGCGCTCCCCTGCTCGGCGGCGATCTCGTCGAGGCTGCCGAGAACGACGTCGAGTGAAGCGGAGTAGGCGTCGTACCAGTATCTTCGCCCCATTTTCGGCGCGGGCGACACGCCATCGATCTCGTCGGGCAGCCCTGCTTGATCAGCCAGCCGCGTAAACCGGTTCCAGACCGTCCACCGTGAGATGGGGCCACCTGAGGCGTGTGGCGAGGGAAACAGGTAGCCATCCCAGTCGTCGCGATCGGCGAACGCTGCGAGCCGATCCTCGAGAACCTCCTGCCCGTACAGCAGCGACACCTCCCCAGGTCCGTTCTTGCGCTCCTCGAACGCGATATACGGCACTTCGTCGTCGACGACGTCGAGGACGAACTGACGGGTGTGAAGGTGGGCGACCTCGTTCGGACGGAGGCCCCACGCGCAGAGTGCGAGAACCAGGAGACGCTCTTCCGGCCCGTCAGCCGCTTGGTAGAGCGCGCGAACGTGTTCAGTGGCGAGACACGGTGTATCGGCGTCGCCCTCACCGTTCGACCAGTCGAACTCGTCATCAAGGCCGTCAGCCGGATTCACGGCAGCCCATTTCCGCCGGACGAGGTGAGCGTACCAGTTCGAGACGACGAGATGAATCCGGCGTTTGGTCTGGCCGCCTTCGAGCTCGTCGTGGAGGCGGTCGAACGCCGCCCAGCACGCATCCACTGCCTCGTACGCGGGAACGTCGCTCTCGCGAGCGACGGCCGTCACGAGGTCGTCCGTGTCGTTCTCGTCGCTGTAGGCGCTGACGTATCGGTTTAACCGATAGCGAAGCGTGTCGATCGACGAGTCGGAGAGTCCTTTCCGCTCTCGACGAGAATCGAGAAAGGATTCGAGGGCTTCGATGGTTCGGTCGTGATCGGTCGCCCAGTCGTAGCCCGTCTCTTCGGATTCGAGTTCGAGCTCCTCCTGCCAGAACTCTCCGAACGTCATATCGTGGTACTCTCGAAGCGCGTAGAGAAGCGGGCGGAAGTCATGGCCGCGGAGCCAGCTGTGGGTCGGCTTTTCTCGTTTGGGATCGAGGTCGTCGTCTTCCATCACTGGCGCGACGACTGCCCGGTAGGCGTCGACGAGTTCCTGGCGGTCGAGCAGCGTCCAAGAGATGTCGTCGACGCCTCCCCTGTCGGTGTCAGTCGTCGGTGCTGTCGTGTCACTCACGGTGGACACACCACCGTTTCCGGAATTCGTCGCGTTGAGACGGGGAGTAGAGGCCTCGCTGAGTGGCTTCGGAATTCTAAGACTGGCATATTCGTCTGGTAGCGCATTTCTCACAGCTATACTATATGTTTTGGGTCCACACGGACCCCTAGAGTCTGTGAGAACACCGACGAAAGGCACAGAAATATGCTCCCAACGAATAAACCGTATGTCGCTACATTGATTCCGGATCGAATTCCACCCAGAGGTTGGCAGTTTGGATTTCTATAAACCACTAATTCAACAACAAGTTTAGGTTGCGACGTATCGTCTCGAAGTTGCTCAGTCACTCTCTTGCCAGCGACAGCTCATAAATAACGAATCCAATGAGGTTGCTTGATTCAGCCTTGTTTGGAGAACGATTTTAACCAGTCATCTAATATATCAATGCACGTAGAGTGGTTCCTGCCCCCACCCTATCCACACGCCGATCCGTACTCGGTTGTCTCGCTAGTACCATCGCATTAGCTGGGTGTACCTCCCCCGCGCAACCGGGTGGAGAATCAACACCGTCACTGCCGCTATTGGAAGAATCAGTCACATGCTCAGAAGACCTTTCAGTTAGTTTTTATGCGGTAAATGACTTAGCACTCTGGAACGCTGGTGAATTACTTTGGGGTGGGACGATTCCTGCAACTGATTCGACGTACTTTTTCGTCGGGTTTGTTGATGGAAGTGTCGCTGGCGTAGCCACTGAACAAGGGGGAGATGAAGATAGTATCGAGGTTGATGGCGGTCGTATCCCGCTTGACCAGACGTATCGTGGAACCCATATGGCGAAAATCATCGTGTTCCAAGATTCGAATCAGGACGGGAAATTCGATAGTGAAACCGACCGCCCCTGTAGTGACGGCACTGAATTAGTAGCAACGACGACCCGAGAAATTGATTTCTCAAAGGTGGGAAATAACTAGTGTTGTATTATCAACTCATGAGACGACTTCTCATAAACCGTCTGGTCGGCTTTTCTTTCGTTGCTCTACTTGGTGGTCTCTTCATTACAATTTTTGTCTGGGGAGACCCATATCTTTGGCCGTTCATTAAAATAGGAAGACGAACGTCCTTCTTCCTCGGATGCAGAACCCTTGTTTGCATTCCGATAGTCTGGACCCTCGGAATAGTCTATACGTATGTATTTTCTGTCATACTAGGTGCGATTTTCCACATGGTACTAACCGAATCATCTACCAAACAGTAACAACAATTGGAAGTGGACAAGGGGATCCGCCCGGGTTCCTCTTTGGGTTTGTGTGGGCACCACTCTATCTCGTTGCCTACGGCATTCTGACGGCGATAGAATACTGGCTTCGTGGTCGTAGGTTTCCGCAGACCGGCACAATTGGATAATTGGGAGAACTGGTGGTCTCTCTTTAGACGAATATCGGATGGGACTATATCGTGCCGGTGACGGCGATGAATCTTGCTGGAGAACGGAAAGAGGACGCTCCAAACAGGTTTAGAACACTCTTTGGGCTAAACGACCACAGAGGTGTGCTATAGTCCCAATCGCAAGGAAGCCCCCGGCAAAGGCGAGGAATATGAGCCACGTCGGAGAGTCAGTACTCGGGGGCAATACGAGGTGATACCCGATTAAATACATCAAGAGCCCACCAACCGGTCCTAACGAGAGGAGAACTGCCGTTCTGATGTCTTGACCGTTTACTGACGCATAGAAGGCACTCGCCCCGACGACGAGGAGGACACCTCCCATCACATACGCAGGTAGTTCTCCAAGTGATTGACCAGCCGTTTCGTACAGGAATCGTTCAGTCCCGAATGTTACTAGCGTTACAACTCCCAAAATTGCAGAGAGCCTACGATAGCCGATTCGAGGGGGCTTACCTGCCTTGTGGAGGTTGTTCAGGGCGTTCACATATCGAAAATTTTACTCATGTGGCTATATGCTTTCGGGTCATCCAGACTGAATCTCAAGGTCGCCGGTATAGTCAAACCACTAATTTTCAATCTGAATAACGATGGGATAAGGGCAGTCTGTAGGTTCCGTCCTGTGCCACGTTGAGAAATCCCGCAGAACGACTCATTAGAAGACGCCCAGAACGAATCCGACTCCCATCACGATGAGGATTGCCGCCGTGAACGCTGGCAGATACTCCGCGTAGTCTTCAAGCCGGTCCTCGTAGCGCTGGTAGCCAGCCACGAGTAACAGCGTCACACCGACGAGTGACGTAATGACGGCCAGCGAGTAGAGGAGCATCAGTTCGAGGCAGTAGGTCGAGCCGGTACAGATGGCGATGATGTCGAACTCCTCGTTGTGCGTAAAACCGAGAGCGAACGCGAGTGCTGCCATCCCGAAGAGCCCACGATCCGATGTCTCCTCGAGGTGGTCGTGGGAGTGTGAATGATCGGACTGGCCCACAAACGGTACTATCCACCGAACTCGAGCAATCCACCCTCGGCTCTCGTCGCCGCTGTGGGTATGTCCGTGGTCGTAGGTGTGACCGTGGTCGTGGTCGTCATGCTCGTGGTGGTCACTATGATCGTCACCGTGATCTGGTGCGGTGTGATCGTGTCCATTGAAATATTGCCAGATTCCGAGGGCGATGAGTAGCGTCCCGGCGACGTAGTTCATCCAGGGAATCTGGGTGAGCCCGAGATACGAGAGCGCCCAGAAGTACACGACCACCATCGCGATACTACTGATGAGATGTCCGATACCGAGGATGAGGCTCGATGCGGCGCCGTAGAACCACTTATTCGGTTTGTCGAGCGCGTAACTCGCGGCAATTGCCCACCCGTGGCCCGGGGCGAGGCCGTGAGTGAGACCGAGAACACTTGCCCCGAGTGCGAGGCCGAGAACGCCGTTCGCCATGTACTCGAAAAGAGAGCAAGATCGCTTATACCGGTTGTTAATACCGAATCGGGGGAGCCGTCATACTCGGAACTCTTGTGCGAGGATGACGAACGACTAGTCCATGCGGACGAGTTTCAATATCCCGGATGCGGTCGTCGAGGAGTTCGATCGAGTATGGCAGGATGAAGGCCTCGACAATCGGTCGCGAGCAGTTCGTGAAGCGATGCAAGAGTACATCGAGGCTCACTCCCGGCTTGAAGAGTTGACCGGGGAGGTGGTTGCGCTCGTCGCCTTCGACTACCGTCATCCGGACGTTATCGAAGACCTGCACGGTGTGCAGCACGAGTACCAGGACATCATCCTCAATACGAGCCACACCCATCAGGGCGAATGGTGCCTCGAATCCCTGTTCTGTCGTGGCCCTGTCGAACGGGTGCGAGAACTGAGCTATCGACTTCGTGATTTCGACGAGGTCAACCGAGTGAAAATTATGGTCATCCGCGACAGCGACACGACCAAACACCACGTCCAGTAGCGACTCGAAACCGTATCAACCTGCCCGCAGTCGTTCCCCGGGCTGCTTTCGTTTCGTCAGTGGACGTGGGAGTTGAGATGAGTCCGACGGTCACCATATGCCGGGCTCAATTCGATGGTCGCGTGATCAACCCCGTACTCCTCGAGGACGTGATGAATCTCCTTGGTAACTGTCTCGGCTTCACGCATCGTCTCGACCGACGTTTCGACGTGTGCCGTCGCGACCGTGATCTGACTACAGATCTGCCACGCGTGCCAGTCATCAATGTGGTCGACCCCGTCGATGGCTTCGATCTCGTCCCGGACGTGCTCGGGATCGAACGGCGTTTTCATGAAGAAGATTGCGCCGCTTCCACGCAGAACCTTCCCGGCCGACCACAGGACGATGCCAGCGATGAGCGCAGCGGCAATCGGATCGATGATCGTGATTCCGGTGGCTTCGACGACGACCACGGAGACGATGACGGCGACCGACCCGCCGGCGTCGCCGAGTAGATGATAGAACGCCCCCTTCTCGTTGAGACTCATCTCCCCACCCTGGAGGATGAACACGCTGCCGACATTCACTGCTAACCCCCAAGTGCAATCACAAGTGTTGGTACAGTTCCAATCTCGATGGGAATGAGAAAACGCTGATAGGATTCCCAGAGGATGTATCCCACCATCGGGATGAGCAAGACACCGTTGAGGAAGGCAGCTAGCGGTTCGAGTCGATGGAGCCCGTACGACCACCACTCTGACCCCTCGTATCGGTCCGCGACGTAGGAGGCTGTAAACGCCATCACGTACGCGAGCGCGTCGAACAGCATGTGGACGGCGTCGCTGATGAGCGCGACCGATCCAAAGAGGAGCCCTCCAGCGAGTTCGGCGGCGAACCCCAGGAGGTTGATGCCGGAGACCAGCGCTAGCTTGCGACTGCTCGCTGATCCGCCGTGGTCGTGATCATGCGAGTGTCCGTTCTCATCGCTAGCGTGCTCGTGATGGGCGACGCCACCCTTGTCAGACATCCGTGGTACTCCGTACCCGATCACTTCTTATTAATCTCTATATCATAGATGGAGCGGTAATTCCGAAATGAATAACAAAAATTCCGATGTGAGTTAATAATATCTCTACTCTAGTTGCGTGGTTCACTTTCGTCAGTGATCAGGTCAGTCAAACCCGTCACGTGACGACGATGCCGCCGTCGATCTCCATGTAGGGGTGGCCGTAGCCACAGTAGGTCAGGCAGCTCAGCGTGTAATCACCACGTCGTGTCGCCCCGAGTTGACGAACAACAGGTCTGGTGGCACTCTGCGGGAGCGCGACCGGGTGCATCATCATGCCATCACCCATGTGAACCTGTCCGGAGGGCATGATCGCGAGGCTGTGGTCGGGGTACTGTTCGTTTGCTTCCTCCAGCAGTGCGTGAAAGTCGCCGTCGGCCGGAGGCGGGATACGCTACTCGTTTCGCTCTTCGAGCGCTTCGTGGTCTGGGAGGGCCTCGCGGATCGACGATGGAAGGGACCGGACGGCTTGACTCGAGAGGGTATTGAACGAAACGACGCGAAGAACATCGTTCCGTTGCAGGCTGACACGTTCCTGTTCCTCGCCGGATTCATCAACGATGACGAAGCCCCAGTGGTAGGCTCCGACGTAGATCGTCCTGTCGACGCCGCCGCCACTGCCAGGGAGATTCCCGACGCATCCCGAGAGACCGACGATGCCAGCTCCAAGCGCCGTCAGGAACTTTCGCCGCTGTACTGTCGGAGACATGATAGTGCTATCATGGCTCCTCGCGGCTGAGTTTCGCGCGACGTTCCTCGAACTCCGCTTCGTCGATCTCGCCTCGTGCGTATCGGCGGTGGAGGGTTTCTGTCGCAGAATCGCCATTCCCGGGAGGTGAGTCCTCCCGACCCAGTGCCCAGTAGAGGAGTCCACCTACCAGCCCGAGCAGTCCGAGTGCCCCGCCAACGAACGGCAGCCCGCCGAACCAGCCACCGCTCCGGCCGTTCATCATACCGCCGTTTCGACCGCTCATCATCCCAGGACCAGACCCCATCCCTGGGCCCATCATTCCGCCACCGGAGTTCTCATCTCCTCCGGTGCTGGATCCATACGCTATCGCGCCCTGTTCGATGATTGCGTCACTCTCGGGCACGCCGCCGTCCGGTATCGAACTCGATTCGGCTGCCCCGCCGGGGCTGCCGACGACGATGCGACCGACCATCCCGACCGACTTGTGCGGGATGCAGTAGTAGTCGTACGTGCCCGGTTCTTCGAACGTGTGTTCGAACGCTCCCGACGAGATGACCCCGCTATCGAATGCGCTGGCGTTGGATGGAATCCGGTTCTCGTAGGCGGTCGCTGAGTGTGCCCCGGCCGCTATCTCGAAACGGACGGTCGTGCCAGGGTCGACGTGGAGTCCGATCGGGTCGAAGTAGTTGTTCCCCATCCTGACGACGGGCGTCTCCTGTGCATCGACTGGTCGGGTGAGTCCCGCAGTCGCGACTGTGCCGGCCTCGAGCGCTCCCAGAAACTGGCGTCTACTGTAGGTCATTATCTGATTGTTTGGTTTCCGTCATCTGCGGACGATGCTGGCGAGCCGTTGCGCGAGCCCGGTGGATGGCTGCTCTGCGCGTTCGATAGCCGCCTCCAGTTCGTCTCGCTCGACGATGCCGATGAACTCGTCAGTCTGATTTCCGTTCGCGTACACGAGTGTCGTGGGCGTCTTTCGGACACCGTACTTCTCGGCCGTCTCCAGATCGGTCTGGATGTCGACCTCGCGGAACTCGACGTCCGGATACGCGTCCTCGATGCCCTCGTTCTTCTCTCGCTGCGTTGCACACGCCCCGCAGGTCTCCTGCGTGAAGAGGAGTACTTCGGTCATAGTAGCTAGTACAGTATTGTAATTTTTTCACATTTCTATTTATGTCCGAAAGCCGTGAGGGCCACATATTTCGGATTCCAAGGAAGCGTGCGGAAGCAACCCCGGAGTTGGTGGCCGACCCGATTACTCAGAGCGTTCGAGCTTGTTCTGACGCGTCTCGAACTCTTCCTCGGTGAGATCACCACGAGCGTACGCCATACGCAGCTCCTCCATCGCGGGGTTTCGAGACGTCTGGCTTTCATTCGCTCGTCGGAAGACGAGGTATCCCCCACCGAGCAGGACGAGGAGGAAGACCAATGGGACGAGCATCCCGACGAGTGGCCACCAGCCGCTGGTCGTCCCGTATCCGCCCATCATTCCACCGTAGCCCATCATCCCGCCGAACCCCATCCCCATCGTGAGCAAGGGGAGGACGATGATCGCCCCGAGGATGAGCAGGACGATAGTCGTGGTGTCGAGTTGATTCGATGAAGACATCGTTACTCAACCCCTGAGACCGTTCCCAACTCGTCTGAGACCGTCGCGATGACGCGCTCGAATCGGTCGTGCACGTCAACCGCGATCTCGTCGAGGTCTGGATTCTCCGTGATTCCGACCAGTTGTTGGGGGTCGACGGCGCTCACGACGACGTCACCGCCATCTGTCTCGTAGACGATGACGTTACACGGGAGCAGGGCCCCCAATTCTGGCTCTTCGGTGAGCCCCTCGTGGGCGAGTGGAGGGTTACACGCCCCGAGAATTCGGTATTGGTCGACGTCGACATCGAGTTTTTCCTTCAGGGTTGTTTTGACGTTGATGTCACACAGGAGTCCGAACCCTTCGTCCTGTAGTGCGGTCGTGGCTGCGGTTACGACATCGTCGAACGGTGCATCAATCGTTGTGGTAATGGTATACGTCATCGGTCTATTGGGTGTTTTTGATTTCCAAGCTCGTGATGAGCTTCGTTGCTTCCTCTTTGGTCAATCCACCACCGCCAGACGCATCTGAGGCGGTGAATGCACGGAGTCGCCGGCGTTCAGTAGCCTGTCTGCGCTGTTTTCGTGAGTCGATTCGGGCTGTGTGTTGCGAGTCGTTCATTATGGTGGTGGTCGGTCTTGTCGTGGCGCGCGTTTCGAGTCAGTCCGTGACTGGAGTCGACGCAGATCGAGTTCTGTTCAGATCGCTCGAGTCATCCCTGATAGATCGGAGAGATCGTTGTCGTCGGGGTAGTTCAATCCCTTGTCATATTTTGTGTGTCTGTTCCCCTTCTTCACAATACTATGGACGGTTGCTGGAGGCATAACCGGCCGAGTCCGTTTGCTGACCCAGCAAATCGCTCCGTCGTTTAAGCGGACTCTCTCGTTGTCCTGTCCTCCTGCGAATCCACGCCCGCGATACGAATCCGCGTGGGAGACACGGAAAAGCATGTGAGGGGTGGAAGGACTCACTGTGTGAGCGAGCTTCGACGGGACTCGAACTCCTCGTCCGAGAGTTCACCCCGCGCGTAGCGCTTGCGGAGTTCGGCGAGTGCAGTATCTTGCCCAGAGGACGGTTCCTCGCGGTTAGTTCCGTACACGAGTAACAGGATGAGGCCGATCAGGAGGAGCGGCCAGAGGAACATCCCGCCGCCGAGCATCCCGAAGCCGCCGAGTCCGCCCATACCGCCCCAGCCGCCCCCCATCATGCCGCCGCCGTAGCCTCCGCCCATCGCGGCGGCCGTGCCGGTCGTCGCGACCAGCAGCGGGACGGCGAATATTGTTAGTCGACGAGCAGTGCGTCCGAGGTTAGTGGTGAGTTGCGTCATTGTCGTGTATTGGGTAGTCGCGGTGTTCTGTCGAAGCGATCGAAACGGTCAGGGCCTCTCAGCAGTGGCCCTGCCCGTACATCCCGCCGTTGTAGTCGTCGTCAGCCATGTCCTGGGCCATCTCGTCGACGGTCACACCCATGTGCGATTCCATCCACTCGACGCTACCAGGGCCCATGTGCTCGGTCATCTGCGCCTCCATCCAGGCCGCCCAGTCGTCGGCAGTCCCATTGTACGGGGGCGTGTCGTCAGCAGCCGTGTCGGTGCCGTGTGCGCTGACCGCGGGAACGGCAACCGCGAGTCCGATGATCGCGAGCGCCACGAGCAGCCAGCGGCCGAGTTCGAAGTTGGTCATTGTCTTTCTCCTCGGTTGGTCGTAGGACCGCTCGGGAGTTATCACGATGGGTATGAACCCGCGCAGGAGAACGTCCGAGAACGTGTATAGGGCGTTCTAATCGTTTTTCAGGGATAGAATCGTTCATCCGTGCCGAATTCGTCGGTACTCGGCTCCCTCCTCGGACGCTGTACCGGTGATCAATGCTCCTGGTTCTGATGCAGATCGTCGCTCGGGTAGATCCGATACGTCCGTCCTTGTCGCTCGCGATACAGCAACCCACGCTTTTCCAGGGCACTGACCGTCTGGCTTACCTTGCTCTTCGAGAAGTCCGAGCGATCCCGCAGTTCGATCTGCGTGATGCCGGGCGAGGAGAGCACCGGCTCGAGGATGCGGCGTTCGTCTTCCGGTAGGAGGTCTAACACGCGAGTCTGTGGCTGGGACTCCGGATTGATAGCTCCGTTCGGCTGCACTGCCCCCTCTGGTGATTCGGCGCTCTCGCGAGCGGTTGCGCTCGCCAGCTCGTCCTGTGAGCGGTCGGGTGCATTTGTGCCGGTGAGGTCGTCCCGAACCACGAGATACCCCCCACCGATGACCGCCGAGACGAGGAGGGTTCCGAGGACGTACCAGAGCGGATTCGTTCCGTGAACCGCCCCCATCGACATCCCCATCATCGATCCCATCTCCTCGAATGCTTGCTGTTGCTGGTACGCATCCCAGCTGAGCGCACCGCCGACGATGAGAACGGCAGCGACGAGGAAACCGACCACCGTATCGGCTCGCCGTCGATTCATCCCTCCCACCTCGATCTAGCGTGATACTCGTTCATGCCCGAGAGTTGGTGAGACTTCGCTGTACCAGTTGTGATTGATCGAGGTTAGTCTCGGGGCTGCTTGATTTCGGGACGATGTATCGAGACATGGCGGTCAGTGGTGTTCATGACTCTGGGACGTCCCCGCCCCAGAGACCTCCGGGTGTTGATGTGCAAATTCGGAGGGTCGATGCTCGAACGACCGCTTGCATCGCTTCGAGCAGAAGTAGTACGTCTCGTCGTCGTGGGTGAGACTCGGCCCGCTATCGTCGGTCCGCATCCCACAGACGGGGTCGCGGTATTGGCCGGGAGCACCCAATCCTCGACGATAGACGTAGAGGAGGAACCCGGAGAGCGCGAACGCGATGATGTTGAGATAGAACGTGTAGTTGAGTTCGAAGTACGTCTGTTCGGACGCGGTCTGCCCGCCGGCGAGATTCGGAACGATGCCGAGGACGTTGAACAGTTCCTCCATGAGAAAGCCGGTGAAGGCCATCGTCACGAAGAATACGCCGAGAATGTACAGCATCACCTTCCAGCCGTAGTACTTCCGATAGACGTTGAGGACGGGAATCGTGATGAGGTCGGCGTAGACGAACGCGATGACGCCCGCGAAGCTGATACCACCACCCCACAGCGCGACGGCGAACGGGACGTTCCCCATGCTCCCGACGAAACTGAGGACGGCGATTGTGACACCCATGATCGCGTTCTCCGCGCTGACGAGCAATCCCTCACCCTGCAGGAAGAGCGAGTTCCACACCCATTGTGGCACGAACACGATGACGAACCCCGAGATCAGAAAGCCGGCGATGATGTCCTTCCAGATCATCGACCACTCCTTGCGGTACTGATTCCCGATCTTGTACCACCCACCCCACGAGAGGAGTTCGTCGCGCCACCCGCCGCTACTGGCGGCCTCCTGCTCGTAGGTTTCCATACAACCCTTCGAGCAGAACTTCAGCGTCTCGCCCCCATCGGTCGTAAGCGAGTACTCGTTTTTCCCTTCCATCCCGCAGGTCGGATCCTCGGTGATTCCCCCCTCGTCGTCTCGCTGGTTCAGTTCCTGGCGAACTTGATCGAAGAGATTCTCTGGGAGCGTCAGATGGACGAGAAGCGCCATCACCGCGATGAGGATGATGCCACCGAGGAGCTCCGCGACGAGGAACTCCCACCCGAGGAGAATCAGAATCATCAGTCCGAGCTCGACGATGAGGTTCGTCGACGCGAACATGAACGCGAGGAAGTTCACCGTGTGCGCGCCTTTCTTGAACAGTCCCTTCCCGATGGCGACGGCCCCGAAGCTACAGCCACTACTCGCAGCGCCGAACAGCGTCGCCTTTGTGAGTCCACTCAGGTTCCCTTCTCCGAGAACGTTGGCCATCCGTTCCTTCGAGACGTAGACCTGCACGAGGCTCGTGATGACGAGCCCCATAATAATCGCCCACGCGGCTGTCCAGAGAAACCCGATACCGATCCGCAGCGATTCGAGAACCCCCTCGACGAGCGCGGCCTGCATATGTACACCATCGCAGGCATCATCTTTGTCGATTGCTCTTACAAATCAAAAACAGGGGCGTCACTTACTCATAGAATCTAAATCGTGAACTGGCTTCGTCCGGGTTCGCCGCCTCCCACGGGGCCAAACGACTGCGAGGGGAGCGTATGCGGTTCACTGTTTGAGTCTAAATGCTGTCTGAAACCGCCGCCCCACGAACTCCCGGTTACTCAGAGAGAGCGAGCGTGTATACGGGAATACACCATCCCATCGGATTGAGCAGACCAGCAATTCGGGAGAAGCGACCATACTCATCGGTCGGTTTCGATTCGAAGATTTCTCGCCCTGATATCCGCCCCTTAATAAGCACAATCGTAATAAATTATGAATGAATCATTATAGCTGCACTATGGCAACGACAGAAACCCTCGAAACGGAAATCTGGGGCCGTCCCGTCACGTTCGACTACTCCGAGCACTGGGTCGGATACTCACTGTTCCTCCTTCGGATCGTGATGGGGTGGACGCTCTTCCAGGGCGGCGTCACGAAGCTCGTCACGTATCTGGACGCCAACCCGGAGAACAACTGGACTGCCGCTGGCTTCCTGATGAACGCCGTCCCGGAAGGTAATCCGCTGATGGGGTTCTGGGGGAGTATGGCCGGTAACCCCCTCATCGACCAGCTGAATATGTGGGGGCTCACGTTGACCGGACTCGCACTTATTCTGGGTGCGTTCGTCCGTTGGAGCGCCTTCTGGGGTGCGGTGATGATGCTGTTCTACTGGCTCGCGTCGCTGACCGGCGGGCTTCTGGCAGGGCTTCCTGTCGCCCACGGGTGGGTCGTCGACGACCACATCGTGTACGCCGTCCTCCTGTTCGGGCTGGGTGCGTTCGGTGCTGGGCGGATTCTCGGGCTGGATGCCTATCTCGAAGACCTCGAGATCGTGCAGTCCAATCCGTGGCTCCGGTACTTGCTCGGGTGATTCGAAAGGAAGCCTCGAAAACGTCCTCCTGTACCGTTTTCGTATGTCGACGAAACGTCGGTGATCCCCTTCGACGGGCGTTCGCTTTCGAATCGTAACGACAATCGCATTGAATGATGCCGACGTATCACTAGACATGAGCACGACTACCAGCAACACCGCAAACCGTACTGACCAAGCTGAGGATGTAGTCCGAGAACTGAACGCGATTGCGCTCGGGGCATCCGGGGCGGTCGTCGCAGCAGCCGTGATGCTACTGCTCGGTGTCTTCGGTGCTGTCGGAGTGTACGAGGGTGCGGTAGCGATGATGGAACAGTGGCACCTGTTCTTCGAGCCGACCGTCGTCGGGACGGTGGCGGGCATGGTCGAGGCAGCTGTCATTAGCTTCGTTCTCGTGTACGCCTTCGCGTGGTTGTACAACGCGTTCGCACGGTGAGAGAAGAAAGAGAGAGTAGAGAGACCACCATGTACGTCACCGACAAAGCCGAAATCGTCATCGACGCATCGCCCGAGGAGATCTGGGACTACGTAACTGACCCCGTCCATTGGACGGCATCGAACCCCGAGGAGCACTACGGACTCGAATACGACACGCCCGACAATCGCCCACGTGAGGGTGCAACATTCCAGCAGCGCGAAGAGGTCGCCGGGATGTACGCCGACCTGCACGGCCGATTTCAGTACATCGATCATCCACACGTGGCGGTCTGGACTGGAACGGCGTATTATCCGGTCCTTCGCGGACTCGTCACCGTTCGTATTCCAGAGGGTGGCACCATTCGACTCGAAGAAACCGAGGACGGGACTCGGATGTCACACGCCGTCTGGATGGACTTCCCGAACAACCGTCGGGGCCAGCTGCTAAAGCAGCTCTTCACCACTGTTCTCGACGGGAAGGCCAAGCTCTACGACCACACCAACAAGGAACTCGTCTTCTTCAAGGAACGCATCGAGTCGACAGTCCATGAGCCGCCAATACCGACGGACGAGGGTCCATAGCAGAATCAGGCTTCGACCGGCTCACCGACGCGAACAAACTTCGAGGCTCAGCGTCTTTGAAACCGTATTCTACGGCTTTGTTGAAACCCTCGGACAGTGATAGGTTTCAGAGGGCCTGCTGCATACAGGGCGCAGGCCGTGTTTAGACGCTAGTAATATTGCCTAAGAACCGGAATTTCTAGGAACTGAAGCGAGCACAGTCGGGTGTGCACTCCAAACTGGCTCGCTTCACCGAACGATGTGTCCAATTATCTCAAAAAGCTGTCGGATGCGATCCTCAGCCACCTCTCAGAAAAGGAAAAGGTGGCTACGCCGATTGGGTGATCGTTGCGATTCACGGACTTCGTGAATATCTCGACCTTCCGTACCGCCGACTCCTCGATATCCTCCGTGAAATGCCTGATATCGTGGAGAAGCTCGGGCTGTCGGTCGAGGAATTACCGGACTTCACCACGGTCTGTGCCCGGAAGCAGGCGCTGAAGATGCGGGTCTGGCGGGTGCTGTTGCGGCTGTCGGTAGACTTGTTTGATACTGGAGAGATTCAGGCTATCGACTCCACCAGCATCGCTCATCGCTCGTCCAGCCACAACTACGCGAAACGTGTCAAAGGAACGTTTGAGTCGGTGAAAACCACGCTTCTCGTGGATTGCTCGACAAGAGCGATCCTCGACGTTCACTGCTCGATGAATCTTCCACACGACACACAAATCGCGTGGCAAGTCCTCACGAGAAATCTCGATCGTTTGGGAACTGTGGTCGCTGACAAAGGCTTCGACTGGGACAAACTTCGTCATATGCTGCGGGATGAAGGTGTTAGACCAGTGATCAAGCACCGAGAATTCTACTCACTTGATGCCGCTCACAATGTTCGGATTGATGATAAAACGTACCATCAACGGTCTGTCGTCGAATCGATATTTTTCGCGCTTCGCAAGCGATTCGGCTCAACAGTTAAAGCCAGAACGTGGTTCGGGCAGTTCCGAGAGATCGTCCTAAAGGCAGCTGTCAGAAACATTGAACAGTCTCTCACCGCCTGAAACATGCGATTTCGAGCGCCTAAACAAGGCCCAGGGCGCATATGCAGCACTGGTTGAGCCCAACGCCAATGGTGGGAGAGTCAGATATGCTGCATACGCTATGTGTCTGAACGGTCGTTCCCGAATGTGGGCGATTAATATTTTCACTTCGAATTTGAACTTCTAGATCCCCTGTTGGGTCGTGCTCTGTCCCCCATTGGCGACGGGCATTGGCCCCACAAGCTCGATTTCATCCGGTGAAATTCTACCGAGCGGCATCATAATGTACTCACGCGATGTCTATATTGTCGGTCTGTCATGACTAACGCAATCACCGTCAAGAACTGGTGGACGGAAGTCACGAAAGCGCTCCTGCTCGGGTTCATCGCCCTTGCCGTACTCTTACATCAGACGTTCATCCAGGGAGCCGGGTTCGTCCCCACTGGAGCGTCACAGCTGATGCTGTGGGTCACAGTCGTTGGCATCGTAGGCTACGCAACCCTCCGCCGGGACCTCACGGTCGGATACTGGCTATCGGCTCTTACTGGTCTCCTCTATCTCGCGTTTACCGGCATCCTCATGGCGGGGCTGCTCGGTCCCCTCCCGTCCGACGGCCCGGCCATCGGCTTCGTCCTCGGACCGCTCGCTCAGGGGCTGTACGCGGTCGTTCTAATCGTGGTAGCCGTCCTCGCGTTGCGGGAGCGTGGCACCACGGACGAGGTACGCCAGAGAAGTGCCCGCGGAGCGGAGGATCCGCAGTAATCCCAGTGGGACTTCGACCTGCTTCGGCACGAGGCGTGCTCGGTGCCCACCTTCGTTCGAAGACACTCCCGGAAATGATAGAAACCGACGATACCCGTAAAGAAGTAGCAGAACCATTTCGTACTGACGAGACCCCTACAGAGTCGTCGCTTCGGAACGCCGGACGGGCAGCCCTTCTGAGCCTAACAGGGCTGGTTCTCTCGTGGATATTCGGCATTCTTTTCCTGACGAGCGGCGGCATTTATGCTCCGCTTTCGGATCTCGGTTCGCTGGTCTACAAACTCCCACTCGTGGTCGTGGCTTGGATCCTCTACCGAATCTATCGCCCGACCGCCCCGGCGGTCAGTAGGGCGGTCTTCGCCCTTGGAGTCGCCGGAATCGGCGTCTCGGTTGTCGCGGGGGTTGGACTCGCCGCGAACGACCTGGGCGCCCCAGTTGGAACAGCGGGGGCCTTTCTTGCCGGACAACGAATCGGAAGCCTCGTCGTCGGTATCTGGCTGCTCGCCGTGAGTGGGCAGGAGCTACTCGCGAAGGCCTTCGATCGGCGGGTCGCCGTCGCGGGCATCGTGGCCGGGAGTGGTATGGTCCTGTTGCAGTCCAGTCTGCTGATCGGCGGCGTCGGGCATCCTGGATTTGGTCTCGGTTCGATCGTCCAGCTCACGGGCACCCTCCTCTGGTCGATATGGATCGGTCGCCGGTTCCTTGCTGGCTGGGGCGCGCTTCGATCCGCTAGCGAGACCACGAGCGCCGACTAGAATGCGGACGATTCGTCTCGACGATTCTGTCGACGCAGCAACGGCACGCACGACGGATCACTCGGTGAGGTCCTCGACCGTCACTGTATCCGCCCGATCACGGAACTCGTCGACGGTCGCATCAACCCAGTGGACGACCGCTTGCTGATCGGTCGTGAACCGGACGACTGACCCCCCACCGTCGGAGGGGATATCGAAGACGGCTCGATCGCCGTGACGCGCGATGTAGTACCGGATCGACTCATTCGTGAGATGCACTCGGGCATTCCCGGTGCGGAGCATGTCGGCGACGATCGACCGGTTCTCGGGGTCGGCAACGTAGGCCTCGAACGACTCCCGAAAAAAGATCGATTCGATACTGAACTCGTTCGTGCGGAGTTGTTCGACGAGCAATTTCGGCATCCCGGGCAACAGACTTGGAGCGATCTCCCGGACGTTTTCGACCGTCCCGACGGAATCGTGTACGTCCCGAAGATGGCCGTACCAGTCGATTTCACTATCGCTGTCGGCCACATCGACGTGCGCGAGCCACTCCGGGTCGAATCCGAGGTCGAAGATCGGCTCGAAGTGCCCGTCGGACGGAAGCCGCTGGACGGTCTCGATGATCTCGAGGAGGTCGGCGAATCCGCTCGCGACCAGCTCACCCCGGACCGTGAGCGAGTACGTCTCGCTGTCCCGCATGAGCCAGCCTCGATCCTGAAACGAGCCCAGGATACGCCCGAGCGTCGGCTGAGGAATGTCCGTCTCCTCGTGGAGTTCCCGTCGAGTCCGGTCGTCTTGCGCAAAGAGTTGGATGACCCGAGCGCGGTGAGGGGACCGGGAGAGATGATCGAGATCGTCGCGTGGGGTACGGTCGCCATCTCCTCCCGCCATAACTGGACTTGGGTCCGACCGTTGAAAAGCGTTCATTCGTTTAGTGTGGACGTCACGCGGATTCGATTTCATCGAGTGAAATTCTACCAGTCGGCATCACGATATGTTCAAACGGCGTTTCTTCGGACGGTCATCCATGACTACCATCAACAGATCATCAGACATCAGCGGCTCCCGACTCGGATCGCTGAGCACCGCTGGCAAGATTCGGTTCGTAGCGTTCACCCTCGTCGCGCTGGCGATTATCATGACCAACCTCGTAATGACGCCCACTTACCTCCTGGTCTCCCCGGCCACCGGGTGGTTCCAGGAGATGGGGATCCACCAGGTCCACGATATGACGGTCGCCGCGCTGATCTGGTTCGCCTTCATCATCCCGATGGCGCTCTTGCTGTATCACCCCACCGACCGCGTCAACACCATCCTGCCACCGCTCGTCGCTGCCGTCTCCATCGCGGTCATGGCGTTCCTCGCAGGCTCATTCCTGTTCGAGGGGTTCTTGATCGGGAGCGCCCTCGCGCTCGCCGCGCTCGTGCTCCACCCGGCAGGCCGCTCGCTCGCCCGGTTCGACCGGGTCGAGTCCCTCGACCGTCGACTCGTTGGGCTGTACGTCATCGCCGCGATTCCCCTGCTGGTCTACGCCGGGTTCGAGGTAGCGAAGCAGATCGGGCGCGTCGACGAGCACGCGCTGTTCGTCCACTACGGCGGGATGGCTGTAGTCGCGTTCCTCGTCGTGCTCATGGGTGCGCTGGCCGTCTTCCGCCGACGCGACTGGCGGTTTGCCACCTGGAGCGCTGGTCTGCTCGCTGGCTACGTTGGGGTCGTGTCGATTGCGTTCCCGACCGGCGAGTCCAGCGTCGGTCCGCTCGCGGGCTCGCTGTTGCTCCTCTGGGCCGTCGTGTTCGTAGCGGGTGTCGAGTACGTCCGCCGTGGCGACGCCGAGGCCATCGAGCCGAGAGCGGAGACCGAGGCCGAACCGGCCTGATCCATCACCACGCAATCACATGTCCGAACTATCTGTCACACCGACAAGGGAAACGATCGACGAACCGACTCACGACCAGGGCCGACCGAGTACGTATACACGTCGACGGGTGCTTCGAACCGGGGCAGCCCTCACCGGGACGGCAGCACTCGGATCGGTAGCAGGGTGTCTCGGTGGACCGGGCAGATCGAAACAGGTCGCCTATCCGCTCGACAGGGACGACCCCACGGTACGGGCGGCCCGCGTGGCCGAAAAGCGGGCGTACGAACACTACGGGCTCGATTTCAGCGAGCATCTCGTCGGGGTACCGGAGTTGGACCTCGAAATCCGGGTCGTCGAGGTCGGGGCAGGCCCGCCGGTCGTCGTGATTCCCGGTGGAATCGGTGAGGGGATGAAGTGGCTCCCGCTCCTTCCCGAATTGGAAGGGTACACCGCATACGTCATGGACCGCCCGGGCGGTGGTCTGAGCGACGGGATCGATCACCGAACACGACCGCTCCGGGAGATAGCTGCGAGTTCGACGAAGGCGCTCTTCGACAACTTCGACCTCGACGAGGCCCCGATCGTCGGAAGTTCGATGGGCGGGCTCTGGACCCTCCGGTTCGCGCTCGCCCACCCGGAGCGCGTGGGACCCATTGCCCTCCTCGGGACGCCCGCGACGTTCCCAGGGGAGAACGTGGACGTGCCCCAGCGTATCGCATCGCTCCCCATGATTAGTGGCGTGATGTTCGAAAACGTCGTCCAACCCGACAATACTGCGGATGTCCGGGAAGGATGGGAACGGAACGGGCATCCGGAGGAGACGGCGACGGGACTCCCGGAAGCGTACGCCGAAGCGACGTATCGGATGGACAACCTGCCGTACTTCACACTCTCCTGGACGAGCCTGATTCAGAGTGTAATGGGGTTCTGGGGAAACCGCCCTGGACCGTCGTTGCAGCCGAAGGACCTCCGGGAGATTCGCTCGCCAGTCCTGCTCCTGTGGGGGGGCAACGATCCGTTCGGGAGCATCGAGACGGGGAGAGCCGGTGCGGAACACTTCCGGGACGCGGAGTTCCACGAAGCGGGGGTTGGACACCTTCCGTGGTTGGATGCCCCCGAAGCCTGTGGTGAGTTGGTTCGTGGATTCCTCGGTGAGAACGCGTGACTATTAGGATACTATGTCGAAAGTAATCAGGGGCCGGATGGCTGCGGAGATAGACGGCGATTTCGTGATCTACATCAACGGATTTCGACTCAACAAGCTCCGGGCCGTCCACAAGTGGATCCGCGCGGGTCGGAAGATAGGTGTGATGTTCGAGGAACTGGCGGCCGACCCCGACAGCGGCTTCCTCGGGTATCAGCCTGCCCTGCAGGGTCTCCGCGGGGGCGGCTCGATCCAATACTGGCGGTCGCTCGAAGACCTCCAGCGGTTTGCACAGGACCCGAACGACATGCACGTCCCGGCCTGGAAGTGGGTCAACGAGAACCTGCAAAACGGTGAAGTCGGCTTCTGGGCCGAGATCTACCTGATCGAGAACGGCAACTACGAGACCTTCTACCGGGACATGCCCCCCAAGGGATTGGGCAGTCTGACAGAACTTGTCCCGATGGCGGAGCACACGCGCCGTTTTGGCATGACGACGGGGCGCTCGATACCGGGCGACGGGCACCGATCGGAGGATGCCGATGACAATGAATAGCGGAGCCAGGGAGTGACCTTCGCTTCAGAAACAGGGACCGTACCGTTCTATGTCGTACCGCGCTGCTGAACTCATCCTCTGTCTCTCGCACGCCGGTTCTATCAGGTAGCGAGGGTTTCAACAGAACCTATTCTACAGGTTTTCAAGGCGAGTGCCTCGGGACTTGACTCCGAGGAAGTTCACGATTCAGCGGCAGCGGATTGTGACGCCGTGTCGGCGTACGTCTCCCTGAACTCCCCGATCAACTGTCCCATCTTGGCGTACCAGTCGTTGAGGAGTCGCTGCATTTCGTCGGCGATGACATCGGGATCAGTCGGTCGATATACGTGGTAGTACCCACCCTGTTCGTAGTTGATCTGCTCTTTTTGGACGAATCCCGTCTGCATCAGTCGCCGGACCGACCGGTACGCAGTCGAGCGTTCACGGTCGATCTGCTCCGCGATCTCGTCCACGGTCAGAGAGTCGTCACTCTGTGTCACCACTCGAAAGACTTCCTTGTCCAGTTCTTTCAGCCCGTGGAAACACTCCAACAACCCCTCACAGGTCATGTCCTGTCGGAGGAGCTCGCTCATCGAATCGGTCATCGAGACGAAATAGGGACGCTGGAGGAAAAAGCGTTTGCACGAGAAAGACAATACTGTGCGAGACCGGGAATCGCTGTGCCGACCCAGCCGGCTGCGAAAGCCTGTCCAGACGTTCGATGGTCCCTTTATCGAACGAGGAGCGCGTCGTCGAGTTCCATGTAGGGATGCCCGTAGCCACAGTCGGTGAGACAGCTGAGTGTGTAGTCCCCGCGCTGGGGGTGGTGAGTCGTGCTACCGTCGGCGACGTGGCATCCCCGGGGAGTGGAACCGGGTGGAGCATCATCCCGCCACCCATCCCACCCCCCATATTCCGGCCTGACGGCCTGACGGCCAGACTGTGGTTGGGATACCGTCGGTTCGCGACTTCGAGCGCCTCGTGGAGGTCGCCACCGGACGGTGACGGAATCTGTTCTTCGTTCCGCGCCTCGAGCGTCTCGTGGTCGGGAACTGCATCGCGCACGGCGACCGGCAGCGCCTCCAGTGCTCTTCCTGCACCCGTGTTGAACGCCACGATCTCGACGACATCACCGCGGTTGACCTCCCACTGTGTTTGTTCGGTACCGGTCTCGTCGAGCAGGACGAACCCCCAGTGGTACGAGCCGACGTACAGCGTCACGTCTGCTTCTCTCCGAGCGCCGGGTGTCCCGGTGAAGACACAGCCAGCGAGCGCAACGGTCGCGCCAGCAGCGGTCGAGAGGAACGCACGGCGACCGAGTGAAGACGTCACCTGAATCACTCGCTCGATTCGAGCGTCTCCCGGCGTCGCTCGAACTCCTCGTCGGAGAGGTCGCCTCTCGCGTACGCGACTCGAAGCTCCTCGAGTGCCGTGTCGTGTGACTGTTGCTGGTCGAGAACGCGGCGAACGAGCAGGTAGCCGCCACCGAGGAGCACGAGCAGGACGGCGAGCTGCAGGACGATCCCGAGAACGCCGAACCCCCCACTCCCGCCGTACGGTCCGCTCAT
Source organism: Salinigranum rubrum (assembly GCF_002906575.1). NCBI lineage: Archaea > Methanobacteriati > Methanobacteriota > Halobacteria > Halobacteriales > Haloferacaceae > Salinigranum > Salinigranum rubrum. The sequence continues at coordinate 46,618 of NZ_CP026312.1, read as the reverse complement.
CATCCCACCGAAGCCCATACCGCCGTACCCCATCATGCCGCCGAAGCCCATCATCACGATGGGCCAGAGGACGACCACGCCCAGCAGGACGAGTAAGAGCGTCGTGAGGTCGCGCTGGCTCGTCTCCACCATCGTCAGTACGACCCCGCTTCGACGGCGGCCAAGACGCGCTCGAAGCGCCCGTGGACCTCGGAGGCGACCGAGTCGAGTGCTGGGTTGTCCGCAACGCCCACCAGCCGTTCTGGGTCGACAGCCCGAACGGCGACCTCGTCGTCGTCGGTCTCGTACACCACCACGTTACACGGGAGCAGCGCGCCGAGCCCGAGCTCTTCTTCGAGCGCCTGATGCGCCAGTGTGGGATTACACGCTCCGAGAATACGGTAGCTGCGGAACTCCTCGTCGAGTTTCTGCTTGAGCGTCTCCCGAACGTCGATGTCACAGAGGACGCCGAATCCTTCGTCTTCGAGCGCATCGACCGTCGCGTCGACGACCGCGTCGAACTCCCCGTCGACGGAGGTCTGCATTGTATAGTGCATACGATACAATATTGATGGGGCGAGGATAAATGGCTTGCGGCGTGACGACTGGTCCCTCGAACCATGGAAGGGTTACTGTCGGAGCGAGTGCAGGAGGACGAGGAACCCGAGCCCGATTGCGACCGACTCGACGATGTGGACAACGGCGAGATCGAGCCCGGCGAATTCGAACAGGACGCCTTCGAGGAAGACGCCGACGGTGATGATGCCGAACCCGAGTGTCGCGTTCCGCATATAGGGCGTCCCCGTCCGTCGGTACGCCTGGAGACTATAGTACGTGATGAGCACACCCAGCAGGAGGACGAGCACGCGAACGAGGACGAGAATCGCAGTCGCGGTGTCGACCATCAGCTATCCCTCCATTTCCCTCGGCCCGCCGTAGAGTGCATACAGGATAGTGAGCATCCCGATGGCGACGATGGCCGTTGCGATGGTCGCTGCATCCGAGAGGGTGAGTCCGACGACATCGAACAGGATGCCCTCGATGACGGCCCCGAAGCTGACGAACACGAAGCCGATGGCGACGTACAGCATCGGTCGACTGTTGTTGCGGCGGTAGCCTCGGTAGGCCTGATAAGCGATCAGAAACCCGAGGACCATCGTGACGAACTTCGCGATGATGAGTTCAGCGTGCATGGTTACTCGTTTCTCATTTCGTCCCAGATGCGGGTGAACCGGTCGGCGGCGTCCTCGCGCAGTTCAACGCGCACGTCGAACCCCGTCTCTCGGAGTTCGACATCGACTCCTTCGAGTTGCGCTTCGTACTCGCTGTAGTGGTGGCCGTCAGGGTCGACGTGGGTGTGTTCTTCGAGGAGGTCGTGCTCCAGCAGGATGTTGACCCGGCGGGACACGGTGGAGACAGACATATCGCACTCTTCGCTGAGCGCCTTCGCTGAGAGCCGCTCGCGACGAGTCGCCTCAAGGATCGCGCGTGCATAGTCGTCGTCGAGGATGGCGAAGATCGCCGACGTGTCCCGCTCCTCGTTCACAACTCACGTTTCTTCGGAGGAGTATATAAAGAAACGGCGATTTGCTGAGTCAGCAAATCTGGTTGGCGGTCTTTATGACCAGCCCGTGTAGGCTCACATGCAAGGTGACCGATGCTATGACCGACCCACTCACGCGCCGACGGATGCTCCAGCTGACCGGTGGTGCAGCGGCTGTTGGGCTCGCGGGTTGTACCGGGACGCAAACCAACGATGGGGCGGCGAACGGCACGCCGACCGACACCGAACACGACGACAGCACCGCGGAATCCGAACACAGCGAGGACGAGAGCGGCCACGACGACGGGGAGGATGGCCACGACGAGGCGGTCGGCGCACCCACGGATACGGCCGAGGTGCGGATGATCACCGAGGACGGCGGCTACCACTTCGAGCCCCACGTCGTGCGGGTGAACGTCGGGGGAACCGTCACCTGGAACAACGAGAGTGGGAGTCACTCGACGACCGCCTACCACCCCGACAACGACCAGCCCCAGCTCGTTCCCGACGGCGCAGCCACGTGGGACAGCGGCATCGTCTCCGAGCAGGGTGCGACGTTCGAACACACCTTCGAGACCGAGGGCGTCTACCACTACTACTGTACGCCCCACGAGAGCCTCGGGATGATCGGCAGTGTCATCGTCGGCGAGCCGGACCCCCACGAGCAGGTCGCACTCGAAGAGCCGCCGGCCGACAAGCCCGAGCGCGTCCGCGAGAAGCTCGACGAGCTGAACGGGATGATCCAGACGGCACTCGGCGACGACCACGAAGAGGACAGCCAGTAGACCCACATAGCTTTGCCACCGTAGCAAGCACTTCCCATCAGGGCCGAGGAGCGTCGACGGATGGGCATTTCAACACAGCAACAAGATCGACCACCCGCGCTCTGGGCACTCATCGCGACGATTGGTGTGCTCGGCGTGTCGGGGATTGTCGGTGGCGGACAGTTCATCCTCGCACCCTCGGGGCGTCTTATCGGCATTTCGCCGACGCTTCTGGCTAACTCGCCGTTCGAGAGCTATCTGGTTCCCGGTCTCATTCTGTTCAGTATCCTTGGCGTGTTCCCGCTGGTCGTCGTGTACGGCCTCTTCCGTCGAAAACGATGGGCGTGGCCGGCGGCCATCGCCGTCGGCGTCGCGCTCGTCGTCTGGGTCCTCGTCGAAGGGGTCGTCATCGGATTCGGGAAACGGTTGCAGTATCCCCACCTCGTCCAGGGTGTGGTGATCGTCGGTCTTGCAGTACTTCCCTCTGTTCGAGCGGCTCTCAGATGAGTACGTTGTACCCGACGTGGGCGAATGCGAGGGCGAGATACCCGAGCACGAGCGCCGCCAGGGTTCGCCGAGAGAGTGATGGGAGCCCGATGTCGTCGGAGCCGTGAATTCGCTCGCCGAGCGCGTACGCGAACCGCCCGGCGAGTAACGCGAACGGCAGGTGGACGAACACCAGCGGGAGCACGAGCGAGTCGAACCGGACTGTCGCCTCCAGCCGCGACAGATACTCGAGTTTGAGCACGAGTTCGAGGAGCGCAACGGTCAGCCCGGAGGCCACGGTCGCGAGTAGTCCCTCTGTTTTCGAGAGGAGAGTCCCCCGACGGTAACTCCAGCCGTAGAAGACGAGTATCAGCGGGACGAATCGGACGAACGCTTCTTCGACGAGTCCGACTAGGAGTGTCCAGGTGGCGACAGCCGTCGCTCCGAGCAAGAGGAGTTCGAACTGATAGGCGATCCACACGCCGACCCCGGTCACGACGCTGCTCACACCCACGAGCCCGACCAGTGACCGATCCTGGAGCGTCATACGTGGTGACGAGACTGTGTCTATCCGTCGGTGCGCGACCGAGATAGGCGTACCCGTTCGGAAACGTGTGCTGCAAAGAGTCTTTAGTATCGCGCCCCTGTTACACTGTAGCACGGAATTAGAGCGCAACCACCTGACACACCATCATGTCCTCCGACAACTCAGCTGCCGTCTCTCGACCGTCCGATACGGAGCGCGACGTGATCGGTCGGGTCGAAGAGACGCTCTTGTCACGGCGGGGGTTCCTCGCAGGACTCGGCCTCGGGGGCGGCGGCGCTGGGGCGGTTCTCGGCCTCACGCGAGCGGGAGAAGGGTTTCAGTCGCTGGCGACGCTTGCGGGTGGGGCCACGCTTCCCGCACCAACACGGTACTATCTCCCAGCAGTCGACGGCTCCGACGACGGCCTCGTCGTCCCGTTCGAGGTGGAGTTCACCGACGGGGAGGGTGAGCTATTTGTGAATCTGAACGGGATCGAGGTCCGTCACGACCTCCAGCTTGCGCTCCGAGAGGCGAGGGAGGCGGCCACGCGTCTCACGGGGGGTTCGCTCACCAACACGGCGACGCACGTCACGTTCGAGTCCCCCTCCTCTGGCGTGCTCGCACTCCGCGGGAAGAGCTGGGAGGCCGGGCTCACCGTCGCACTCGTCGCCAGTCTCCGCCAGCGGTCACTCTCACAGGAGACGCTCATCACGGGAATCGTCGACGACGCAGGCGCGTTGCTCCCCGTCGGCGGGATCGAGACGAAAGCCCGCGCCGCGCGAGCAGTCGGCGCACGGGAGCTGATCGTCCCGGCGGGCGCACCGACGGACGTGGCTGTTCAAGGGCTCCGAATCGTCGAATCCCCCTCGATTACAGATGCACTCGACCGGATTCTGTGACCGGAGCGCCCCACGACCGACTAGAGTCATGGGAGCGCTAATCCAGTCGTCAGATCGCTCACGGGAAACGATTCAAGAGCCAGGTCGGCGTAGCTCAGGGTATGGTTGAAATCGATCCCTTCGACGCGATACGCGAGCTCGAGTTCGACGGGGATACCTACCAGATGGCGGACCTCACCGCCCTCGAAGAGGCGGGGCTCTGCGAACTGGATCATCTGCCGGTCAGCATCCGCGTCCTCCTCGAATCCGTCCTCCGGAACGTCGACGGCGACACGATCTCCGCCGAGGACGTTCGGAACGTCGCGTCGTGGCAACCTGACGTGCCGGACGTCGAGCTCCCGTTCACACCGTCGCGGGTCGTCTTGCAGGACCTCACCGGTGTTCCTGCCGTCGTCGACCTCGCAGCGCTCCGCTCCGCAGTTGACCGGAAGGGAAAGGATTCTGCCGTCGTCGAGCCAGAGATTCCAATCGACCTCGTGATTGACCACAGCGTGCAGGTCGACTTCTTCGGGAGCGAGGACGCCTACGAGCGCAACGTCGAACTGGAGTACGAACGCAACGGCGAGCGCTATCGAGCGCTCAAGTGGGCACAGCAGGCGTTCGACGACTTCCGCGTTGTCCCGCCGGGGACGGGCATCGTCCACCAGGTGAATCTCGAGTATCTGGGTCGCGTCGTCCACGCTCGTGAGCGCGACGGCGAGAACTGGCTCCTCCCCGATACGCTCGTCGGCACGGACAGCCACACGCCGATGATCGGCGGCATCGGCGTCGTCGGCTGGGGGGTCGGTGGTATCGAAGCCGAAGCCGCGATGCTCGGCCAGCCCATCACGATGAAACTTCCCGAGGTGGTCGGCGTCCGTCTCACCGGCGAACTTCCGGAGGGCGCGACCGCGACCGACCTCGTGCTGCACGTCACCGAACAGCTTCGCGAGGTTGGGGTCGTCGACCGATTCGTCGAGTTCTTCGGGCCGGGCGTCGCGAACCTGACCGTTCCCGATCGGGCGACCATCGCGAACATGGCCCCCGAGCAGGGCTCGACCATCTCGATGTTCGGCGTCGACGAGGCGACGTTGGACTACCTCGAACTCACTGGCCGCGAGGAGAAACACATCGAACTGGTTCGTGAATATCTCGACGCACAGGGGCTGTTCGGTGAACAGAATCCCGAGTACACTGAGACGGTCGAACTCGACCTCTCGACGATCACCCCGAGTCTCGCTGGCCCGAAGCGCCCGCAGGACCGCGTCCCGATGGAAGACATGAAGACCCACTTCCGGGGGCTGGTTCACGGCGAACTCGAGGACGAACTCGACGATGTCGACGAAGACGCGCTCACTCGATGGCTCGGCGAAAGCAGCGCTTCCGACGACGACCGGCCCGACCCCGATCTGCCGGAGCCGGATGTCGGTGACCTCAACAAACGCGTCGAAGTCGACGTGAACGGCGAGACGACCGAAATCGGACACGGGAGCGTCGTCGTCAGTGCCATCACCAGCTGTACAAACACGTCGAACCCGTCCGTGATGCTCGCAGCTGGCTTGCTCGCCCGCAACGCCGTCGAGCGTGGGCTCGATGTCCCGGCGTACGTCAAGACCAGTCTCGCACCGGGTAGTCGCGTCGTCACCGAATATCTCGAAGCGTCGGGCCTGCTCCCCTATCTTGAGGACCTCGGCTACAACGTCGTCGGCTACGGCTGTACGACCTGTATCGGGAACGCCGGTCCACTTCCCGAACCCATCGAGCGTGCAATCGACGAGCACGACCTCTGGACGACGAGCGTGCTCTCCGGGAACCGGAACTTCGAGGCGCGCATTCACCCGAAAGTGCGGGCGAACTACCTCGCCAGCCCACCGCTCGTCGTCGCCTATGGACTCGCCGGTCAGATGGACATTGACCTCGAAACGGACCCACTCGGGACGGACGATAACGGAGACCCGGTCTACCTCGCCGACATCTGGCCGGACGCCGACGAAATCCACACGGCGGTCCATGAGAGCGTGGACGCTTCGATGTTCGAGGAAAAGTACGCCGAGGTGTTCGAGGGTGACGAACGCTGGGAGGCGCTCGATGCGCCGAGCGGGGACGTCTACGAGTGGAACGACTCCTCGACGTATATCCGCGAGCCGCCCTTTTTCAAGGACTTCCCGCTGGAGAAACCGAGTGTCGCGAATATCGAAGACGCCAGCACGCTGATGCTGCTCGGCGATACGGTCACAACCGACCACATCAGCCCGGCAGGACCGTTCTCTCGCGAGCTACCGGCCGGTGAGTGGCTCGTCGAGCAGGGCGTCGAACCCAACGAGTTCAACACCTACGGTGCCCGTCGGGGCAACCACGAGGTGATGATGCGCGGCACCTTCGCCAACGTCCGCATCGAGAACGAGATGCTCGACGACGTTGAGGGCGGCTACACGATTCACCAGCCGACGGGCGAGCAGACGACCGTCTTCGAGGCGAGCCGCCGCTATCGAGCGGACGACACGCCGCTCGTCGTGTTCGCCGGCGAGGAACTCGGCACTGGGTCGAGTCGCGACTGGGCCGCGAAGGGGACCGACCTCCTGGGCGTTCGTGCCACCATCGCCGAAAGTTACGAACGGATCTTCCGAGACAACCTCGTCGGCATGGGTGTCCTCCCGCTCCAGTTCGCCGAGGGCGACTCGTGGGAATCGCTCGGTCTCGATGGCTCGGAACGGGTTGCGATTCACGGCCTTGACGACGGTCTTGATGTGAACGAGGAACTCACAGTCGTTGCAGAACGCGCCGACGGCTCGACGGTCGAATTCCCGGTCACGGCGCAGGTCGGGACGCCTGCGGCCGTTCGATACGTTGAGAACGGTGGCATCCTTCATCTGGTGCTCCGTCGGTTGCTCACGGAGGAGTAGCCCACCTCTCTCCAGAGCAACGTATCGTATCGTACACCCGGTGGGCAGGTTATATACCGTTCTCCGAACCAGAGCGGTTCGTCATGATAACACCGCTAATCAGCATCAGCACCGCGAGTCCGACCATACCGAGGTCCCACCCCATACCGGCGGTCATCGTCGATCCCATACCACCGGTCATTCCGCCATCCATTCCGGACCCCATACCACTTCCCATACCCCAGTTCGCGTTGCCGGTAACACCAACCAGCGCCTGGTTGAGCAACATCACGAGTGAATACCCGATCATCAGGGGACCACTCGCGTTCCCGAGCCGATCCACATAGGGCGTCAGCAGGACGACACCGTGGACGACCACGACGACGCCGAGCAGGGCCATGAGGAGTCCGCTGTTCGAGCCCATCATCCCGGTGCCACCAGTCGCTGAGATCAGCGAGTAGAGGCCCGAGACGAGTGCGATTGCCGCGCCGTACTGCCGTATTGTATCGTTGGTGTTCATCGAATCCATTGTTAGACTCCGAGCATCATCCGAAGTGACCCACGGACGCCCATCGGAAGCCCGATCGCCCCGATGAAGAACGTCATGAGCCACCACCAGGTGTGACTCATCTCGTCTTTCGCGTCCGCAAGGTACCAGACGATCCCGCCGGTCACGAGGAGTTTGAGCACGAACGTCGATCCGGAGAAGCCAGTCGCTTGATAGACGAAATTCGTGATGACCAGCTTCGGGGAATAGCCGAGGAACGTGACGCCGATGAGATTCTGTGCGGCGTCCCACGTCTGTCCGAAGACGGCCAGCAGGAAGAGTGGGTGCCGGAGCTGTGTGCCGTCGACGAAGTTCGTCCCCCAGTAGTAGAGCGCGGTCACGCCGAGGGCGATCCCCGTCGTCGCGACCGGCACCCACAGGCGGAGTGGAGCCGTCGTTGAGAGCCCGTACCAGAGTGCCCATCCGACGGCTCCGACAGCCCAGACCGATCCGACGAGTCCGACCGTCGACGGGACGGACCCAATATCCCGGTCGCGTGCGAGTGCTCCGACGCCGAGTGAGAGGACAGTGACGGCGGTGACGACGAAGTAGATCGACGGCGTGATGAACCACACCGCGTAGTCGCCGAGCAGTCCGATATCCTCGAGGGCGCGCATCGCCCCGCCGGCGACGATGATCGGCGCGAACCCGTACGCGAGTCGAGTGTCGAACGAAACGTTCAGGGCGTCGAGATACGCTCGGAGGCCGGGGAGGCTGTACACGACTGCCGCGAGATAGGTCACCGTGTTCACGGCGTTGTATCCGCTGACGGCCCGTATTCCCTCGTGCGTGACTGGTTGGCCGGCAGCGTCGGCGACGACCGGGCCCCAGAGGTACTGCCAGACGAATCGGTCGTAGACGAGCGTCGGGAACGCGAGGAGTACAGCACCGATGAGGGCGACCGGGGCAAGCAGAAACAGCACCCACCACTCCCGAGTCCCGGTGTCGGGGAGGACGGTTTCGACGCGCCGAGTGACGGTGCTCACGACTCGTTCACCTCTACTCGCCACGTGATACTTTTCGAGCGCCCCCACTGTTCGAGCGACACGTCGGTGAGGTCGTCTTGGAGTTGACTCAGATACTGTGCGACGGCTTTCGGCGATCCATCGAGATCGCTAGCGATATCCCGAGCCCGAAGATACGTGGGCTCGGTATCGGCCGTCTCAACGAGGTACGCGTGCACCGTGCGGCGGGAAATAGATGACATGGATCAAGTGGCTTTGGCGTTCAGCGGAGTTTTCCGAGCAGTTTGTAGTCGTGATCGGGGTGTACCGGCGGAACAGCAGGCTGTTCGACAGCACCGACACGCTGGAGAACGCCATCGCGCCGGCCGCAAGCACGGGCTGGAGCAGGCCCAGCGACGCCAGCGGGATCATCGCGGTGTTGTAGCCGAGTGCCCACACGAGGTTCTGCTTAATCTTCGCGAGCGTGGCGTCCGAGATACGGATGGCTTTCACCACGTCGAGCGGATCGTCGCGCATCAGCGTCACGTCCGCCGCCTCGATGGCGACATCCGTCCCTGAGCCGATGGCCGTGCCGACGTACGCGACGGCGAGCGCAGGCGCATCGTTGACGCCGTCACCGACCATCATCGCCTTCCGGCCTTCGTCCTGAATGGCCTCGACCGCGTCGGACTTGTCCTCGGGGAGGACCTCCGCGCGGACGTTCTCGGGGTCGATGCCGACTTGCTCGGCGACCGCGCGGGCGGTCCGCTCGTTGTCGCCGGTGATCATCATCACGTCGACGCCGCGTTCCTGCAGCTGGCTCACGGCGTCTTTCGCACTTTCTTTGACCGTGTCGGCATCGGCGACCACACCCACGAGTTCATCCTCGTAGGCGACGAGCATCGCCGTCTTCCCCTCGTTCTCGAGGCGTTCCATCGTCTCCTGGGCGGGCGATGGGTCGATCCCGTTGTCCCGGAGCAGCTTCCGATTCCCGACCAGCACCTCACTGTTACCGACGGTCGCTTTGATGCCGTGGCCCGGGACGTTCTCGAAGCTTTCGGGGTCGGTCACGTCGATGCCACGATCTCTGGCACCGTCGACGATAGCGCGAGCGAGCGGATGTTCGCTCCCGCTCTCGGCGGTGGCTGCCAGCCGCAGCACGTCGTCCTCGCTGAGTCGCTCCTGTGCAGTTAGCTGGCCCCCATCGGCGGCAGGGTCCCCACCGTCTGCAACCGGTTGGCCGTCTCCGTTGAAGACGACCACGTCGGTCAGCTCCATCTCGCCTTTCGTGAGCGTGCCCGTCTTATCGAAGACCACCGTGTCGACGTCCTTCGCCCGTTCGAGGATGTCGCCGCCCTTGAACAGGACGCCGTTCTGTGCGCCGATAGTCGTTCCAACCATCGTCGCCGCCGGCGTTGCGAGTCCGAGCGCACAGGGACAGGCGATGAGCACCGACGACGCGAAGACGATGATAGAGAACTCGAAGACCGATACGCCGCCGGCAGCGACGGGACCGCCAGCAACGAGGCTCCAAAGCGGAAGCGCGTCGACAACTCCGACGAGGACTTCGGGGAACAGATACCAGACGACGCCCCAGAGAACGGCGTTCGCGATGACTGCCGGCACGAAGTACGCCGAGATGCGGTCTGCGAGGTTCTGGATGTCGGGCTGGCGCGACTGGGCTTCCTTGACCGTCTGAACGATCTGCTGGAGCGCCGTGTCCTTGCCGACCTTCGTCGCCTCCACGACGAGCACGCCGTTCTCGTTGATAGTCGACCCGACCACCTCGTCGCCCTCGCTCTTCTCGACAGGGACGGACTCGCCGGTCACCATCGACTCGTCCACAGCCGACTGCCCGTCGACGACGACGCCGTCAGTCGGAATCTGCTCACCGGGTCGGACCTTCATCCGGTCGCCCACCTCGACGTCCTCAAGCGGGATCTCCTCCTCGTTGCCGTCCTCGTCGACGATAGTGGCCGTCTCGGCCTCCATTTCGAGGAGCTTCCGAAGCGCTTCGCCGGCCTGACCCTTCGAGCGAGCTTCGAGGTAGTTGCCCAGCGTGATGAACACGAGGATGAGCGCCGCCGTGTCGAAGTACAGCCCGCCGGCGATTACGCCGAGCAAGACTGCGACGGAGTAGACGTACGCAGTGGTCGAGCCCAGCGCGATCAGCACGTCCATGTTGGCGCGACCGTTCTTCACGAGCGCCTTGTAGGAGTTCTTGTAGAACGGCCAGCCGAGTACCAGCTGAACGGGCGTCGCCAGCAGGAACTCTGCCCAGCCGAATTCGATCCCGAGAATCGTTTCTGGGAGGACGCCACCACCGAGCAGGAACTTCTCGGCGAGGAAGAACAGCATCGGGGCCGCGAGCGCCGCACCGAACAGCGTCAGCCGTAACTGTCGCCTGATCTCCTCCTGCCGGGCCGCCTCTCTCGCGTCACCTCCTGATCCATCTCCAGTTTCGGCGTCCTCGCGAACGGGTGAGTAGCCAGCGTCCTCGATAGCGTCGTAGAAGTCCGTGAGGCTCGCCTCGGCCGGGTTGTACGTGACCTGTGCCTCGTCGGTCGCGAAGTTCACGTCCGCTGTGACGACACCGGGAGTCCGTTCGAGCGCGTCCTGCACCGTCTCCGAGCAGTTCGCACACGACATGTCCGTGATACCGATGCTCACCGAATCCGTGACCGGTGAGTAGCCAGCGTCCTCGATAGTATCGAATATTTGGCCGAGTGAAACGTTGTCCGGGTCGTACTCGACACTCCCCTCGTCGGTCGCGAAATTGATGTTCGCCTCCGAGACGCCATCTACGGACTCGACGGCGTCAGTGATGGTTTGCGAGCAGTTCGCGCAACTCATCCCCTGGATGTCGATGTGGCTTTTCCGCGTACTCATTACATACTCATACGGCCCCCTTCTTCAATCGGTTTGTCCTTTCAGATGTTCGGTGAATGAGGGTGTGAAATTTCGAATCCAAAGCAGTCTAGTAGATCTTGAACGTGTCATAGAACTCTTGTTGTACTTTTTGAAGTGACTGAAGTGATAGATACAGGGAGTGTAGTCAGCAATCGAACATTTCTCCCTTCACCCAAAGAAAGGCTGGTAGAAGATTGATATTTCGTCGGGATGACCCAGACACGTGCTGTTACAAGCGCACCCCGGTGGGTCGTTTCCGGATATGATTAGTCTGGGAGACGTTTTCATCGTATTTCTAGCGCTTGCTGTGGTGGGCTACCTCCTATATCGGTATTTTTGGTCATAGACACGCACATCTATCTAACGCTCGATTCGCAGAATAGCAGAGTGAACACAATTCGTTGGGAGCGATTCTATGACACGCTAGACTTTACTAATCAATCGGCCCCTTGCTGAAGCTGCTCGTATTTCTCCTCGAACCGGGATTCACACGAGGGACAACAGAACTGGTACAACTCCCCGTCGATGCGGGTCGCTGTACCCTCGCTATCGACTGTATTCCCACACTGTGCACAGGTGAGGGCGAACTCCGTCCCGCCGAGATCGGGCGACCAATCAGCGCCTGCTAGAAGCGTCACTCCGAAATCTGCGATTGCGCCGTCTTCGAGCGTGTCGTCGAGCCAGCTCGAAACGTCATTGTCCGGAACGCGTGCATAGACGACCAGATCGGCTTCAGCGGTGGTGAATACGTGTTCGACCGCGCCCTCGTCGAGCAGGACATCTTTGATCGACGCGACTCCCGGACTGTCCGAGGCGATATCCAGCGTCAGCAACACAGGAATCCCCTTCCGGAGTTGCGAGCGGTCGACATCGAGCGTGAATCGGTTGATGATGCCCCTCTCCTGCAGTCTCGCCACCCGATCCGACACGGCCGGTGCCGAGAGACCGACGGCGTCCGCGATATCACTGTATGGTCGACGAGCGTTCGACAGCAGGAGCTGGAGGATTTCCAGATCGGTTTCGTCGAGATCGCGCATAGTGGGCCAACGGCAACGAGTGACTAAAGCATCTCGGTGCTATCCGCTTTGATTCCAAACTTTGAATGGCCCTTGAATCGCTGCTTCGAAGGGAAAATCCGCATAAGAGTGGGGGTCGTACGTATTCGTGTATGTCGACGACCATCACCGTCGAGGGAATGACTTGCGGCCACTGCGAACAGACTGTCGAAGAAGCACTTCGAGAGGTAAGCGGTGTGACCGACGTGGCCGTTGACCGAGAAGCCGAACAGGCGAGCGTCGATGGCGACGCCGACGTCACGGCACTCGTTCAAGCCGTCGAGGACGCTGGATACACCGCCCACGCCTGAGACACGCCGGAACGAACGCCGACGAACGCCCCGCCGTTCTCGTTCGATTCCGACCCTCTCGATGGCACTGCGCAGTGTCAGGGTCTGGACAATACAATGAGAAACGGCATCAAACCCCACGACATGAGCAATCATCCAGACCACGGCCATTCCGAGGCTCCCAAACCGGAGCCTCACCCACCGCATCGATCCGAAGGATCCGTCTACTGTTGTCGAATTTGCCGGTTAGAAGCAGATGCTGGAGCGCGAGCAACAGCCCACGCGTCATCCGAGCAGCAGTCCCACCTCTCGGAGCACGAAGCTCACACTGCGGCGGATGAGGCCACCACGGAATCTGAACACCCGGACGAACACGCACAGCACGAGCACGAAGCCGAGCACGATCACCGCCAAGCCGAACCCGAACACACTCACCACGGAGACGCAACGCACGACCACGGGGCGAACGGTCACAAAGGGGGTTCACACGACGATCACGGAGCCCACACGGACCACACGGGCCATGAAGGGATGTTCCGCCGGCGGTTCTGGGTGTCGCTCGTCCTCTCGGTGCCAGTCATCTTCTTCAGCGAGTTCATCCAGGATGTCTTCGGGTACACGGCACCGACATTCCCTGGCAGCGCTTGGATCACGCCCGTTCTCGCGGTGATCGTCTTCGGATATGGTGGGGTGCCATTCCTCTCGATGGCCCGGACGGAACTCGAGAACCGTGAGCCGGGGATGATGATGCTCATCTCGCTCGCCATCACCGTCGCGTTCGTCTACTCGATCGGGAGTCTGTTCCTCCCGGGGACGACGCCCTTTTTCTGGGAACTCGTCACGCTGATCGACATCATGCTGCTGGGCCATTGGATGGAGATGCGGTCGGTCCGGCAGGCGTCCGGGGCGCTCGACGAGCTGGCGAAGCTCATGCCCGACATCGCCGAGCGCGTCACCGAGAGTGGGGACACGGAAGAGGTTCCTGTCTCCGAACTCGGCGAGGACGACGTCGTTCTCGTCCGTCCGGGTGCGAGTGTACCTGCGGATGGGGAAGTCGTCGAGGGGGAGTCCTCGGTCGACGAATCGATGATCACCGGCGAGTCTCGTTCTGTCGACAAGGAACCCGGGTCAGAAGTCGTCGCTGGTACGGTCAACCAGGACGGCAGCCTCCGCGTTCGCGTCACGAAGACCGGTGACGAGACGACGCTGGCAGGCATTATGCGACTGGTCGACGAGGCCCAGCAGTCCAAATCCCGCACGCAACTGCTGGCCGACCGGGCAGCTGGCTGGCTGTTCTACGTCGCACTCGGCGTCGCGGCGATTACGGCCGTTGCGTGGGTCGTCGCGGTCGGGTTCAACATCACCGTCCTCGAGCGCGTCGTGACAGTCCTCGTTATCGCGTGTCCACACGCCCTCGGCTTGGCCGTCCCGCTCGTGGTGGCAATCAACACCTCCACGGCTGCCCAGAACGGGATGCTCATCCGCGACCGTATCGCCATGGAGGAGGCCCGGAACCTCGATACGGTGATGTTCGACAAGACCGGGACGCTCACGAAGGGCGAGCAGGGCGTCGTCGGCGTCGAGACGGCAGGCGACTGGGACGAACAGCGGGCGTTCGAGGTCGCGGCGGGCGTCGAAGGTGATTCCGAACACATGATCGCTCGCGCTATCCGGAACGCCGCCGCCGAACGTGACATTCAACGGGCGAAGGTCTCGAGCTTCGAAAACCTCCGTGGCCTCGGCGTCAGAGCCACCGTCGAGTTGGAGCCGCGAAGCGGCTCCGAACAGGCGAGCGGGGAGCGCAGCGACCCGCGAGACGGCGAGACGGTCCACCTGGGTGGCCCCAACCTAATCGAGAAACTCGGCATCGACCGACCCGACAACATCACCGTCTTCGCCGAGGAAGCCGGATCGAACGCAGAGACAGTTATCTATCTGATTCACGACGAATCCGAGGTCGTCGCGGCGTTCGCGCTGGCCGACGTCATTCGGGAAGAGAGCAGACAGGCCATCGAGGCACTGCACGGGATGGGCATCGAGGTGGCGATGCTTACGGGGGACAGCGAAGACGTCGCGAAGGCCGTCTCTGAAGAACTCGGCATCGACCAGTACTTCGCTGAGGTGCTCCCGGAGGAGAAAGACACGAAGGTCGAACAGCTCCAGTCCGAGGGGAAACTGGTCGCGATGGTTGGCGACGGCGTCAATGACGCGCCAGCGCTCACCAGAGCTGACGTGGGCATCGCCATCGGCTCGGGAACCGACGTCGCCATCGAGTCGGGTGACATCATCCTCGTCGACAACAATCCCCTCGACGTGGTCCGTCTCATCAAGCTCTCGAAGGCGAGCTACCGGAAGATGCAGGAGAATCTCGTCTGGGCGACCGGCTACAACGTGTTCGCGCTGCCTCTCGCTGCGGGAATCCTCGCACCCATCGGGATTCTGCTGTCGCCGGCCATCGGTGCCGTGTTTATGTCGCTGTCGACGATCATCGTCGCAATCAACGCCCGCCGACTCCGGGGAGTCGACCTCTCGGCATGACGACGCTGATCGTCGGAGGCTACGGATCTGTCGGTCGCACGATAGCGGAAGAACTGGCCACTGCGCCTGACGATCCAAGCGCAGTGATTATCGCTGGTCGCGACGGGATCAAAGCGAACGCCGTCGCTGGTGAGTTCGGAGACCACGTCTCTGGTGTCGAGTTCGACTTCCAGGAGACGGATTCGTACACCCGTGTCCTCGAAGATCTGGACCAAGTCGTAATGTGCGTGGATCAGTCGGGGACAGCGTTCGTCGAGGCGTGTCTCGAACGGGGAATCGACTATATCGACATCACAGCCTCCGACGAGTTCTTCCGCAAGGTCGAACAACTCGACGATGTCGCGCGAGACAATGGTGCGACAGCGATACTGAGCGTCGGACTCGCACCAGGCATCACGAACCTGCTCGCGAAACGCATGGCTGACCAGCTGTCGACGGTCTCAGAGATCCGGATTGGCGTGCTCCTCGGCCTCGGGGAAGCGTTCGGTCCCGCGGCAAGTCGATGGACGCTCGAACGAATCGGTCGAGAGTTCGAGGTCCCCAGAGCGGGACACTCCGAATCTGTCCGTGGCTTTTCGAATCCAGAGTCGGTCGAGTTCCCTCGGTATGGCCGGCGGCGGGCCTACAGCTTCGACTTCGCGGATCAGCACGTCCTCCACCGAACGCTCGACGTGCCAGCCAGAACGTACCTGTGTTTCGACTCCCGAGCCGTCACCTCGGCTGCCTATGGGCTCTCACAGCTCGGGTTGTACCGACCAGCCGTCGAGGCGATTGGGCTCGACCGATTAACGGAACTCGTCTCGACACTCTCGGTCGGCGGGGACGGCTTTGCCGTGACGGTCGAGGTCGATGGGCAGCAGCATTCGACCGCGAAGACGCTGACGACGGCAGTCGACGGACGAGAACAGAGTCGAGTGACGGGTATCGTGGCGGCAACTGTGTCGTTGGCTACCCGGGATACGACGCTCTCTGATGGGGTTCACCACGTCCACGAGGTTCTCGAACCCGAGCCGGTTCTCGATGCCTTGCGAGAACATGGGTATCGTCTCACGAACAGCGAACAGATCCGGGAAGCGGGCACTCTCGTACGTTGAGGGCGTACAGTCCCTCCGTCTCCTTGCCCCTGTCGAAGCGTTGATAGAGCAGATCTGAAGTCAAAAGACGTTATCGAGACAGACGACCAGACGAGGTCAGGAACAGGATGATGAAGACGAGGGCGACTCCCAGACCAATCAGCGCATAGGTGAGGTCGACAGCAGCAAGCAGCGCCGTTCCGATAAGTGACGACGCAGCGAGTAACGCATAGCCGAGCGACAGGGAATCCTGTTGCTGCCTGCGAACGATGGCTTGGGTTCGCTCTTCCGCCCGTGCATCCAGCTCTCGTTCGAGCTTCGTTGGCAGGCGGAGTAGTGCCCAGAGCGACGCCTCAAGTTCACCCCGCATCTCCTCAAGTTTCATCCGGGCTGCTCGTTCCATGAACCCATGTTCGCGGAGGAATGTCTGTGCCGCAGCGAGGAAATCGAACTCCGGATCGAGCTGTCTGAGGACCCCTTCGCTGATCGAACCCACCCGGAGGACGAGCATGATGTCGGGCGGAATACGGAACGGAAATTCGTGGAGCATCCCGGTCACTTCGCTGATGATCTGCTGCCAGTTCACCGTCTCGCTGCCCTCCAAGTCCTCGATGACTAACTCGAGGACGTGCCCAACGGCGGCTCGATCAGCGTCAGGATCGAGCGCACCGAGAGCGACGAGTTCGTCAATGATTCCATCCACGTTTCGATTGACAGCAGCGAGATAGAGATTCACGACGCTGTTCTGCATCGCCGGCGTGAATCGACCACTCATCCCGAAATCGTAGAAAACGATACGTCCCTCCTCGTCGACGGCGAGGTTGCCGGGATGGGGATCCCCGTGGTACACACCGTGTTCGAGCCCCATCGTGAAGTACGCGTTCGCCACGTTTCGGGCGACCTCGCTCGGGTCGTGTCCATCGGCTTCGAGTTCGTCGACATCGGTGACCTTCGTCCCCTTAACGTAGGCCATAGTGAGCACACGTCCCGAGGAAACATCGTGGTAGACACGTGGGATGACGACCGGCTCGTTGCCGTCGCGTTCGAAGTTTGCCCGGATCTCCGCCATCATTCGGGCTTCCCGCTCGAAGTCGAGTTCCTCCAGAATGATGCGCTCGAAGTCGTCAGCCATGTTTCGGAGCGAAAACTGGAGGCGTTCCGGGGCAAGCAGCATCACCAGCGGGATGAGTCGGCGGATGATGCGAAGATCAGTTTCGATGAGGTCTTTGACGCCAGGTCGTCGAACCTTCACGACGACGTGGTCGCCCTGATACGTCGCTCGGTAGACCTGCGCCAGTGACCCACCTGCAATCGGTTCCGGATCGAAGTCATCGTAGGAGTGATAGCCGACATCATCTGCAAGCGCGGGGATCATCTCGCGGTACGGGCCTGTCGGAACCGCATCCTGGAGCGTGACGAACTCCTCGGCATACACCTGTGGGACGACATCGGGGCGAGTCGAGAGGACCTGTCCGATTTTCACGAACGTCGGCCCGAGGGCAAGCATTACGTCGCGAAGCTTGCGAGCCCGCTGTTCGTGCGCCTCACGAGAGATCGAACGGGAGCGTCCGAAGAACAAAAACCGACGCCGGTCGCGGAGGAAGAGAATCACAAACGGAACGAGTTTGCCCAGAATCCGGAAGAGTCGAAGAGAAAATCGAACCATCAGAGTCACCAGCGAATTCGCCCGTCGTTCCCTAATAGATACGTGTTGGCGGTGTTCCGAAATCATCATTCGGGTGGGCGCCGAATCGTTCTGATGAATGCCGATTGATCCGGTCTGTGGGATGGAACTCTCGCCTAGCGACGCCGTCGCTACTGTCCAGCACGGTAGGACGACGTACTATTTCTGTAGCGAAGAGTGTCAGCAACGGTTTGAAGAACAGCCAACAATATACACGGAGTAATCCAGCTACTGTTCCCACTTAAGGCCGGACGGAGTACGCAGTCTCACAACCAATTCTGAAAGCAGTACTGTTTTGCCTCCTGGTATCACAAAGACTCCCCACTGGAAATCTGGACAATGAGTCCACGTGGCGACGTTACGCGGTATCGTCGCAATAGACAGGTCGAAATCCTGCGTGAGAACTTCGAACCTTTATGTGGCGGACAAGAGAACTCCGCGATGGAATGTCTGACCTGATCGTCAAAGCGGCCGTCAAAGAGGGACTCGATGGACAGAACGTTGCAGCGGACTTCTACGACGCACTGGACGAAGAAGTTGCAGAACTCCTTGAGGACGCCGCTCGTCGTGCCGCCGCCAACGACCGGAAGACGGTCCAGCCCCGCGACCTGTAATCCGAGCCTTCGGCTGTTGGGGGAACCACCGGCTACCGTTGTGAGTGTACCCCCTCAAGCCGGGGCAGTGCTAACTTAGCGAAAAGGTTGGGGAGGTTTGGCTCCTGTTGGAGCTGATGAAAACCAACCTCCCCGAACTAACCGAAGTCTTAGACGAGATTGAATTTTTCGAGCGAGAGCGGACGGATCGCCACCTCGTCGAGCTGGCGATCCTGCTGTACAATTTCGGGGTGAGCTTCCGGAAGGTTGCGTGCGTTCTCGGATGGATCGGCGTCGAACGGTCGGACGTGGCGGTGTGGAAGTGGGTCCAGAAGTTCGGTCAACGACTCGGAGAGGCTGGTCGGCGGCCGGCCGCCGACCTGCCGGCTGTGCTGTTGATCGACGAGACCGTGATCACCCAGCGTGGGCAAGAGTTCACGCTGTTTGCGGCGGTTGATCCGGAAACGCGTCACCTCATCCACGCGTCGGTCGCGCCGTCGAGAAACTACCTGACAACACGGCGATTTCTGGTCGAAATCGCCGAGTTGTATGGACGAGCGCCGCCAATCGTGGTGACAGACGGGGCCAGCTACGGCCCCGTCTTCACCAGAATGGGTGTCACCCGTATCATTCGCCGCCATAGCGTGAGAAATCGAATTGAACGCTGGATACAGGAACTCAAACGCCGCATCGACACGTTCTACGCGTCGTTCACCGGTAACGACGTTGTCACCACGAACAACTGGCTTCGGCAGTTCGCGTGGGTCTGGAACGTTTGCCTAAGTTAGCGGTGCCCAAGCCGGTCAGTATACTCAATCCGGCCAGGATGGGTGTCATAGAACGATTCACAAGGTAGAGAACCCATGCGAATTCGTGGTGCATCTACCGAGAGGATGAGCACGCACACATCGCTCTTGCTGAGGTCTCTCGCGGTCGTTACCTCAACCAGACGATGTTCGGTCAGAAATCATTCTCATAGGTATTAGCCAAACAACTATTGCAACACCGTGTTTTGGTTGTAGCGCAATGGCTTATCCAGTTGAATGCGTCAACACCAGTGATTCCTCTGATTACGATGACTGCCGCTGCATCACGACCATAGGAATTCCGAGTAAGGGTGGTGGAACAAACACATACACACCTGAACGAATTCATGACCGAATCGAAGATGAAGACGAAGAATTCTATGTTGAGTACCAAGGGTCACGCACATATTTAGACGCGGTTCAAGATGGCAGTACGAAGTATGTCAGAACAGAACCAAATGACACTCCACAGGACAATCTTCTGAAACAGCCCAGTTGTTAGCGACAGAAACGACATTCATCGATGAACTCGGAAGGTATGTGAACAGTTTTGTCACTTTGTCCAGTCAGATATTAGCCACTCATGGAATCCCAGTTTGAGCGACTTCCTGCGGCAACCCTCCAGATCTCGTGCGGCGAGTCGACGCCTCTCGGTGATGGAACGGGGTTCCACTTCCACAGCGAGGACCTCGTCGTGACGAATGCACACGTTGTCGAGCCAGCAGTACACGGCTCCGTTCCCGTTTTCGCGCACACGGAATCCGGTGAAGAAGCGGAGTTATCTCTCCGTACGTACTCTCCGCCAGCGAACGCGGGCGGGCACGACTACGCGATTCTCGAACTCCAAGGGGATCTAGGCGACGACAGACTCACGCTTCACCCCCACACCACAGGTGTGACCCGAGGCGACGAGGTGCTCTTTGCCGGCTATCCGCATGGTATCGGCGATTTACTCGTGCATCACGCCCGCGTGTCCGGGCACGGTGATGCCGGGTTCTACATGGATGGGTCTGTCAACGGCGGGAACTCCGGCGGGCCGATCATCGATGCCGAAACCGGAGCAGTTGTTGGACTCGTCACGTACAAGCGGTACGTCGAACCCGACGACCTCCGCAGAGTCATTCGAGAACTTCGAGAGGTACGGGACGAAGCAGCGGACCGAACCGGATTTATTCACGAGCGGGGCGCCGACATGCAGAATCAAACCCGCGTGTTAGCCGAAACGTCGGAACTCCTCGAACAGGTACTGAAACACAATGCGAACTCGGGGATTGGTATCGGGAAACCAATCCATCACGCATCTCAGGCTATCGACGAGCTGAGCGACTGACGCCGTCATCGAGTTAGTGAGAGCGTGGTGGTTTATTAGGACCCCATCTCTATTTCTCGGGTACATGACTGATCCGAAGGAGACGATTGAGATCGAAAACGTGGTCGCCTCGACGGATATCGAGCAGGAACTCGATCTCGACCAGGTCGGGGAGGACCTCTCCGGTGCCGAGTTCAATCCGGAGCACTTCCCGGGGCTCGTATATCGCACGCAGGACCCGAAGGCCGCGGCGCTCATTTTCCGGTCGGGGAAGATCGTCTGTACCGGGGCGAATAGTGAGCAGGCGGTCAGAGACGCACTCGACATCGTATTCGAGGAATTGCGCGCCCTCGGGATTGCTATCGCGGAGACGCCGGCGATCGAAGTCCAGAACATCGTCGCAAGCGTCGATCTCGATCATCGGCTCAACCTCAACGCCATCGCCATCGGACTCGGGCTCGAACATATCGAGTACGAACCCGAGCAATTTCCCGGGTTGGTGTATCGGCTCGACGAGCCGTCAGTCGTCGCGCTGCTGTTCGGTAGTGGCAAAGCGGTGATCACCGGCGGCCAACACCCCAAAGAGATCGACCAGGCGACTGACACAGTCGTGACTCGACTCGATGACCTCGGCCTGCTCGAGTAAGACACGAACCGAGCAAAATGGGGCGGGTGATCGCGAGTTTCTAATCGACTCGGATTGGCCACCGTCGTCAGGGCTCGTGACGAGGTCTGTCGAAATCGCTACTCATTCGTGATCGACAGAGACATTCGTTCATCTCGGAAAGGCACTCGTCACTGAGGGATTCTATCAACTTCCCATAATGTTATCCCGTCTCTGTTCGAAGGCACCATCGATGGTTCGCTATTGCACGTCCCCAAACTGTCGTCGCTATGAGCACCCCCTCCCAGAGGACGCTGGCCAGTGCCCGGACTGTGGGTCGACCGAGCATCGACTCGACACGAACGTCCCGACTCACGTCTGTGCGGAGTGTGGTGCCCCGAATGCCGGTACTCACGGTGATTGTTGGGAGTGTGGCGCGAATCTGGACGACCAATCGAGGTCGATCAGACCGGACTAACCGAACCTCTCGTCGTGCCGGCGACTCGTGACAACGAGTCAGCTCTCTGGTGGCAGGGATGGATGCCACCCATTGAAGGCTACCGCGTTCTGACGGTCCAGTCGCCGTCGTCGAATTCGGCGACAGTATCAAACAACTGTATGATTGTCGTCACGGTCTGGTCATCGTGGGCTGTCGGATCGAGATGATAATGCGCAACTGCGCCTGCAGTCTCGATGCGACTCGTGAGGACGTGCAGAAACCGGAAAGCGAGATAGCAGTCGACGTGGTCGAGCAATGCAGTCACCGAGTGAAAGCACACGATAGTCTGCTGATCGGTCTCCTGCCACGAGTCGAGGATGCGCGTTACTGCGACCCCCAACGCGGTGAGATCAGCCGGATCGTGGACCGTCTCGATGAGAGACTCGGATGACTGCGTTCCCACAGATGTGGCTTGCGTGGCCACCGACCGTATCATGTCGCCCACTTTGACGATCTTCATCCGTGCTGGTTGAACTGTCTCCTCCCCAACCCGCCCGCACTCGTCGAGCGACCGGGTAAACTCGACATGCAATACGTTCGACTCTCTGTCATATGGGCCGGTGAGAAGCGTTCGACAGACCATCGTGTCGACGTCACTCGTTGCTGGCCCACAGAGCAGGGCATTCGACGAGGATCCAATCTGTTCGGAAAGTGATTCAGGTTGTTCCCTAGTGTGTCCATCCTCCGTTGTTCCCATCCGCGTGCCCTCCGTATTGTGCGATGAGTTACCAGCCGGTAGTATGAACCTTGTGATAGATACCCAACCGAGTATGTCGGTCCAGTGTCCGCACCCTATATAAGAAATCCTTCAACGCTCAGTAGAGGCGGCCACGAACGAGATCTAGGACGGTCGGGACCATTATGTACTGTACGGGAGAATCACCGAGAAATGTCACGTGCCAGCGCGCAGGAGTTGGTCACGTTCCTGCAGCACGAACTCGGGCCGCAGTTGCGGAGTGTCGCCTACTATGAGGAAAACGAGCGAGAGATCCTGTATGCCAGAGACGATGTCACCGAGCAGTACACGGACGAGCAAATCGAGCAAATCTTCCAGGATCTCTTTTTCGAAACCTGGGGACGGTTCCAGCAGGAGACGCTCTATGCCCACGGCAACCTCAACTCGATCGTTCGGTGTTTTGACGACGCCGTCGAGATGCACTTCCCACTGGGCGAGCTGTCGGGCGTGGCCGTCGCTGTCGACCCCGAGGCAGTCCCAGAACTCTACTCGATCACCGACGATTGTCTTGACCAGTTACACGGCAATGCTCCATCGGGCTGAGCTGTGCAGAGACATCTCAATCCTAGCAGCTAGTCGTGAAGGCTACACGACGGACATTTTACGCGTTGAGTAGGCCGAGGCGGATGCTTCTCATTGTCGAGGTTCTGTTTGCCGCCATAGTGGTGATAGAGTGCTGCCTCCCGCTTGTACGCCTGTTCGATGCT
Source organism: Salinigranum rubrum (assembly GCF_002906575.1). Lineage (NCBI taxonomy): Archaea > Methanobacteriati > Methanobacteriota > Halobacteria > Halobacteriales > Haloferacaceae > Salinigranum > Salinigranum rubrum. Next base: position 23,265 of record NZ_CP026312.1, on the reverse strand, counting down.
CTCCTCGAATTCGTACGCGAAGTGGCTGTAGGAGCTCGTGCTTGCCCAGTGGGTGAGTCGCTGACGAAGCGACTCCGTCGATCCGACGTAGCGAACTGGGCCACCACGGGAATTATAGAGGCGATAGACACCGATTCGTCTCGGGACGATTCGTTCGACGTTCGACCGAGTCAGGCTATGCGGTTTGCCCATACCCGACGTGGTGTGTGTCACTTGTTTAGTCTTTGGAGAACGAGGTGAACGTAATGGATGTTATTGCGAAAGCTTGGGGACAAACAGGATAGCTGGGGAGACGGGGAGCGAAGTAGGGGGCGGTTTTTTGTTGCACGAGAGGGATTGTACCGGTAGTGAGTCGTCACGATGTCCCGTCCCCTCACTCGTGATCTGGCTGGCTTCCTCGAAGAGAGAGCAGGGGACTATCTGCGAGCCGTCGGCCACTACACACAGGACTCGTACGAGATACTGTATCTGCGAGACGACATCCAAACGAAATATGCTGAAGATCAGATCGAGGAGATCGTCGAGGAACTCCGATGGGGAAGCTTCGCCAAATCTAATCAAGAAGGGTTGTACAACCTCGGTACGTTGAACTGTACGGTCCAGTGTTTTGATGAGGGCGTCGTCATGCAGTTCTTCCACGACGAGACATCGGGCGCACTCGTCAGCCTCGATCCCGAGGCAGCGAGTCAACTCCATCGCTTCGTCGGCGAATGCCTCCAGGAGATTCGAGAGGAGTACCCTCCCGAGTGAGTACTGCTCCAATCGATTGCCGACCCAGCATGGGAGCTGTCAAATTCCCGCAAAGATGTAGAGGCTAGTATCCTTGTTAATCACTCTCGGTCTGTGACTAATTCCGTAACCACAGCTAATGATGCAGAAATCGAGAATATCGAACAGGATCGACGGAAATGCCTCTATATAGTGTTAACCAACGATGTGGCCGCGATGTCACCATTGTTGGTTAATGACAACACGCTGATGGATTCTTCTGATTGAGATGACCATTCCAGCTCTAATTAGCAACAATCTCGTTGACCAGAAAATATTTATTTCACACTCAAATATTCAGCCAATATGTGCCGTAACCCAGTCGGTGCATACCCCAACTCGCACACATGATAACTCGTGCAGTCACCATCGAAGACATCGATGACCTGTACCTGAAGTGGAACGAGCACATCAACGCTTCGGCCCTCTATCGCCGCGCTCTCCGCGAGGAAATGGAGATCCGCGATGTTGACCCGAACGAGCTTCGTGACCTCTTCGAACGGGCCCGCGAGCAGGGCTACACGAAAGACGAAATCGTTGACGAGACCAATCGGTACGTCGATCTGAAGGCACTCGTCGAAGACGCAGACGCAGAGGAATAACTCGCTATGTCACAGGATAGTACCACTTCCGAGACAGCTCCGAATCGCGCCGACAGCCAGCCGACGGCGACGAACAGAGTCACCAGGCAGGCCGCGCTCACTGTCGTCCTCCTGAGCCTGTTCGCTGTGGACCCAGCCGCCGCACAGACAAACGCCGTCTGTAGTGCGGATAACCTCCCCAGCATGATCGAGGGGTTCTTCCAGCTCACCACTGGACTCGGCATCGTCGGCCTTGCCGTGGTCTGGCAGGCTGACTCCCTCATCGAGATGTTCACCATCACGCCAGAGCAAAAGAAGGGACTCAAGCGCCACAAGCGCTCGGCGATGAAGTCCACGGTCGTCCTCGTCGTCCTTGGCCCGCTGTACACGGTTGCCGGGTCGATGATGGGTCTCCCGCTGGCGCAGTGTGTTGATCTCGTCCCCTGGTAAGCCACTTCACAATCCCCGTTGCGAGCCCCTATGGAACAACGAGAGCTCTCCGTGCTCATGGCCGTCCTGTTCGTGACGAGTCTAGTCACGGGTATCGTCACGGCAAGCCCGCCACGGCCGGGTACGGAAGGAAATGGGCTCTCTGAGAACGAATCCGCGACCCTCTGGTCTCGCGATGCGGATGACTACATCAGTCAAGAGGAGTACCGCCAGCGCTACGGTGACGAGCGGACGGCTATCCACCAGCTCGCGAATGGGACGGATATTACGTTCAAGCGGCCGCCCGCGACTGCCGCAACGTGGACCCGAAACGATTTCGAGGACCTCGACGCCGGTGACTCGGATATGTCCGTTCATCCGCCCCACGCGTCGCTCGAAGATGGCGTGTTCATCGCGGACGCCCACGCAACCGTATTCGCGGTTCAGCCGTCGACGCGGGGCCACCTCGAGTCCGGCGAAACCCCGCTCTACATCGCACCGAATGGGACGATGCGCGGGTTCGTCGATTACCGCGTCCGTGTTCCAAACGGGAGCTCCTCGGGGAACAGAACTGTCGAGTGGTCGCTTACGAACCACGAGATTGAGGAAGTTCGGCTGCAGAAAGACAGGGAAACCATCGCGAGGACCGATGGATCGCACACGCCGGCCATCGACTACCAGATCGATGAGGACTGGAGCGCAACCCTCACGCTTGAGGCAGAGATCCACGTCCGGTTGAAGAAGACGATACGGACAAACGTGGGGAACAGCACCGACGTCGACGTCGTCTACCGTGAGGAGACGCGAAACGTCTCGGACTCGATCGATGTCGAGATCTACGACCTCTCTGCGTACCCCTACTACGCCGAGTACCCCAACGGCGATGCTGGCGTTGCCATCTTCCAGTCTCGGCCGTGGCAAGGCTACACGCTCACCGACGAGGGGAACGCGAGCGTACGCGGTGTCTGGCGGTTCTACACCGCCCGCAACACCAACTGGGACACGCTCGTCAGGTCGAGCCGAACCGACAGCGCCGAAGTCGAATCCGATGCGATCCCCGTGTACGTCCACGCGTATCCGTCCCGAATCGGACCACGTGCAGAACCCGTTCGCGACGGCCCGGAAATCATCGATACCTGGGGCACGGAATGGCCCTCTCCGCTGGGGACCATCGGCGAGAACGTCAACATCGAGGTCGTCAACCAGTCCTACGAGACGACGTACGGTGTCGCCGTCCGTGGCGAGAACGTCGACAAAGAGGCACTCCACGTCGCGGGCATCGTCCGCAGTGTGAACGCGTCTATCGTCGAACCCGACGCCGGTTCCGAGCGGCAGCTTCGCCGCAGCAATCTGAGCGTCACGGTCATCCAGCAGAACGAGAGCCAGGCCACGCTCAGGGTCGAGCTTCGGGACAACCAGACGGGCGCTCCGATTGCACTGAGCGACAGCGACCGGCGGTATCCCATCGGTAGAAGTCCCCGAGACGGGTACATCACCATCGCGAATCAGCGTGTCGAGACCAACGCATCCGGGGTGGCTCTCGTGACCATTGCTGAGCCAGGGATCTACACGGCGCGGTATCACCCCGGCTCGTGGCTCGGTCACAACCCGGCCTACGTGAGTGACACGGCAACTGCTCGGTGGCATCCACTCGGAACCATCGACGGCTGGTTCGCGTTCATTTTCGAGGTCGGTTGGCAGCTCATCCCATTCTTCGTGATGTTCTACGCCGGACACCGTCTCCTTCGAATGCTGGGTCCAGAAGACCTCTTCCAACGGAATCCATAGCCCATAACAATGAATCACCCACAGATCAGTCGCCGAAACGTCCTCCGAACAGTCGCAGGCGCTGCGCTCGCGAGCGTCGCTGGCTGTCTGAACAACGATGGAAGTTCCGGAACGCCTAGTGACGGTACCACCTCCCCAGTGAGTCAAGGGCCGCTCACGCGCATCGCCGTAGAGGGAACGACACTCGTCGTCGAGGTCTCCGAAGAGGCCGACATCGACCAGGTCAATCTCATCCAGCCGAACGGAGAGCTGTTCGGAAAGCGCGACGTGGCCACAGGAGCCCAACAGGTCTCGTTCGAGATCGGAACTGCGTATGCGCCCGGAGAGTACCGAGTGATCGCCCTGAAGGGTGAGGAGACTGTGGTCGAGACTTCCCTGTCCATCCAACCGAATCTCAGTATTGTAGAGATGGGAATCGGGAGGAATCAGCCGGACAAGATGTGGGATAGTTCGAGCGACAAAATTGCGGAAGAAGCATTCGTGACGGTCGAGAATCAGGGAAGCGGCCCAGATGCAATTACGAAACTGCTCTTCATCGGAGACGTCCCATATCCCTCGGATGAAGAAGGGACGAATTACGCCGATAACGACGATGTAAGTGGAATTTACGATCCTGAAACAGATTCAGAGATCGATGCGGTAGTCATAGAACCTGGGGAGCAGCTTACCCTGTACAGCTACCGATCGCCGTTTGCTTTTCTTCGAGGAGAGGGAACATCGTGTAAGAGCGAAGAGCAGTCTGGTGAGTTCGACCTCATTTTGGAAACACAAGTTGGAGCAGATAGGATCTCTAAGCCATATAACATTCAGTACTCCGCATCAGAACAGTTCGATAACTGTGATATCACAATTCGTGAGACATAGCTATGGTTGACCTAATTGATGTCGTCTTAGAGGGATTCAAAGATGTCGTCGATTGGGTGATTAGCCTCTTCATGGAGGGGCTGAACACCGGTTATGAGACCCTCACAGCGGAGATGTTCGGAACACCTACGCCTGAAACAGAGGGAGCGTTTGTCTTCGGTGCCCCAACAAACGGGGCCTGGCCAGCAATCCGCGATGCCTTGGTCGGTGGTGAGATAATGCTGATTTCACTGCTTCTTCTGGTGATGTCCGTCCAAGGTCGACATACAATTCGCATTTTCAATGTCGGGAGTGCATATGAGGCAAGACGGACAAAGAAGACCGCGTGGATTGGAGCGTTTCTCATCATCAGTTGGTACTGGATGAGCGTTCTGGGGCTCTACTTGGTTGACGGATTCACAATCGCCCTCATGCCGAGTCTAAGCTCGCTGGGTGATGCGATGCTAAACTTCCTCAAGGAGTCGTTGACTAACCCGGGACTCAGCCTTCTGTTTGCTGTTATAGGTGGTCTCTCGATGTGGGCGCTTGAAGCACTGTACTACATTCGAGAGGTTCTCCTCTACGTCTATGTGTATGGGATGCCGATTGCGTTCGCCCTCGCTTACGGAAATATCCCGGTTCTTTCTGACATCGCTATGGGGTTTTCCAAACGATTTGTGCCTCTCGCAGTTCTTCCGCTTCCAGCAGCAGTCGTGTTCAAAGGATATGATCTACTCTACTCGGAAGGAGCTCTCACCCCTAACAGCTCATTTCTGAAGTACCTAGTAGCTGCGTCGCTACCCCTGATTGCGCTTTACCTCACGTGGAAGACGTTCAAGTACGCAACTCCACTGACCGCCAAGGTCGTGGGCGGAGCAACGAAAGGGGCGGCCCTTATTGGCGGTGTCGCTGCTGGCGCGTACGTCGGCGGCGCTGGCGTCGCGACGACCGCAGCGCGGTGGGGGCCAAAAGCCGCTGCTGGTCATGCCGTCGCCCAGAAAGCAGCTGCTCGTGGAGGCCACGGTAGCGAGAATGGTGGAACTCCATCGTACCGCCGAACCGAGAACGATCCGAGCGGAGCCACTGCGGATGCGACGAGTGACGAACGCGGGATGGAGTTTGATCGAGGAATCCACTAACAATGTCAGCAGATCAAGACGCAGCCGCACGGCGCATCATGGACCAGTTCGGCGAAGAGAGTCGCATTCCCTACCTCAACATCGAGGAGGGAGACGTCGGCGTGCTCATCGCCTTCCCGATCATCGGCCTGTTCATCGCTGGCCTCACCGGGATCGAGTCGCTTGCCCTCCCGTTCATCGCTGGCGGGCTCGGCTTTGGCGTCGCCGTCATCTATGTCTCCCCGACCCATCTGAACGCCTGGACGTGGACGAAAGACGTCTATCGCTACTTCAAACGCCCCCAGATGACGTTCAGTGCGCCCGACGAGGCCGACAGCAGCACGAACGAGACAGCGCGGAACGAGGGCGGCCTCGCGAACTACACGCCATTCAAGCCCGACGAACGAACGCAGGACCTCACGAACGTCAAGCGAGCGTGGCCCGGCGCTGGTGCCATCCAACGCGAGGATGGCGCGATGGAGGCGTTCATCGAGATCGACCCGGCAAACATGGACTTCGCGATGTCCGACGACTGGGCGCAACTCCAGGACGCCGGAGAAGAATTTGCTAACAAGGAACTCGACTCGAAGCTCAAACTCCACGCCACAACCCGATCATTTCCGGTGGAACAAATCACGGAGAACATCGAAGACCGCCTCACCGACGAGGACGTCAAGGCGAATCCGATCTTTCGCGAACTACTCGAGGAGTACCGCGAGACGCGTCCGAAGGAGATGCGCGACCGGGGTATCCAGCAGGTGCGCTACTACATCGGCGTCGAGGTCACGCCACTCGAAGTCTACGACCGATTCCGGGACGAGGGGACACCGGCCGAGAAGCTGACGCAGTTCCCCGTCATCGGGTTCCTGTTCAACCCGTTCGTCACCCGCCGTGAGAACCTCACCGATGTCGAGCGCCGCGCCCAGATGTTCGAGAAGCTGGACAGCCGCGTCAACGATGTTCGCGCCGAGTTCATCCAGCAGGCGTCCGGCTGGTCTGCTCGTCGGCTCTGTACGGTCGAACTGTTCGTCCTGAACATGGACTTCTGGAACGGGAGAGAGCACGACTACGACGAAGCAGAGCGTGTTGTTCGCGAGCAACCGATCATCGGCCACTCGCGCCGGGAGGATGAGACCAATGCATAGCGTCGTCCTGCAGGCGGGTGGCGGGCCCCTCACCCAGCTCACAGAGTGGCTACTGAATCCAACGTCGCCCGAAGGTGCGGCGAGTTACCTCCTGTTGGTCGTGGTCCTCGGAGTCGTCGGAAAACTCCTCTGGGACCGCCACACCGCCGACGACGAACCCGAAGTGGACTTTTCGGACGTCCTCGACGAGGAGACGCTCGAAGCGGGTCAAGCGGAGGGACAGCTCCTCGACGACATCTCCGAGTCTCACAAGACGGTGACCGCGCCGGCAGCCATCGAGTGGGAGACACGAGCCGCTCGGGTTGGTGAGCAGTGGACGACGACGCTGTACATCGCTGACTACGCCGACTACCCGAACGACGGCTATCTGAGCGACCTCTTCGAGCTTACCGACGTCGAGTTCGGCCTCACAGCGCACATCACCCCGAAGAACCAGCAGCGGGCACGGAACGAACTGCAGGACATCGCTGACGACCTCCAGGTTGACGCGGATCTGGAACAGAGTGTCCGCAGTGCGTACCTCCAAGAGCGGGCAAACGAAGCCGCTGCGACGTACAAGGCCGTCGAGAGTGGCGCGAACGTCTTCGACCAGGGGATGTTCGTCACGGTCCGCGCCGACGACAAGGACGGCCTCAGGGACTCAGTCCAGAAGGTCAAGAGCGCCCTCCGCGACGACCCAGCAAACCTCACGCCGAAGACCGCGATCTGTCGGCAGGACCTCGCGCTGCAGTCGGCTGCTCCCATCGGAGACAACGTATTCGGGCGCGAGTCAATCGCCCTCGGTGGAGCCGTTGGCGCACTCCTTTCGTCGCCGCATAACGCGACCATCCTCGAAGAGGGCGGAGTCGAGTTCGGAATCCACAAGGACAACCAGAGTCCCGTCGTCATCGACCCGTTCGCCCGTGACAACGGGTATGCGATGTTCACCGTCGGCGATACTGGGTCTGGGAAGTCGTTCGGCTCGAAGCAGAACTTCATCCGCTCTATCGAGCAGAGTAAGGACCGCATCGGCATCATTCTCGAACCGCTCAACAACTGGGCAGGCGTCTCCGAAGCACTCGGAGCGAAACGCATCACCGTCGGTGGGACACTCGGGCTGAATCCCCTGGAGATCCGCCAGACGCCCGACCACGTCCAGCGAGCGATGGGCGAGGACGCGAGCCCGTTCAACGAGAAGCTCGACGACGCCATGAGCTTCCTGACGAACTTCTTCGCACTGCGTGGTATCTCGCTCGGTGACCGCCGGACAACGCTCGAACTCGGCCTCAAGCGCGCCTACAAGCGCAACGACATCACCGACGATATCTCGACGCACAGCAATCCCAGTCCGACCATCCGAGACATGATGGACGTCTTCGAGGACATGGTCGACGACCCAGAGTCGTTCGTGGTTCGGTCCGACGAAGAGGCTGGGAAGATCCGCGAAGACGCGACGTGGCATCTCGACCAGCTTCGCCCCTTCGAAGAGGAGGGTCGTCACGCTAATCTCGGGAAGTCCTCGGAGTTCGACATCCGTGACGAGAAGGTCATCTACCTCGACCTTGCACAGCAGGAGGGCAGCGTCGACAGCAGCACGGCGCTGACGATGCAGTTGCTCATATCGCTCGTGTACGAGCGGGCGAAGGAGACTGACAAGGAGGTCGTGTTCGTCATCGACGAGGCCCGGTACATCATGCAGGACGCCGCGAGTCTGGCGTTCCTCGAAACAGTGTTCCGACATCACCGCCACCACGATCTCTCGATCCGGCTGGTCACCCAGACCGTCGACGAATTCTTCGAGCACCCCGAGTCCGAAGCGATTCTCGACCAGTGTGCGGTCAAGCAGTTCCATCAGCTGGACGGAATGGACGAACAGTGGGCGAACGAGTTTGGGCTGAACTACGCGCAGATGCGATTCGTTCAGGATGCCGTCCCCGGAAACGAGGACGCCGGGTTCTCGGAGGCACTCGTCGGCGTCGACGGCGAGTGGCGGGGGATCCAGGTCAAAGCAATGCCCAAGGAGAAGCAAGTCATCGACTTCGAACCGACTGAGCAGCGGCGGTCTTCACTCCCCGGCGCTGGCGAGGAGGCAGTCGATACGGACGTACAGCAGTTCCGTGAAGAGCTGGAACAGCAGGCCACGAACGGACAGTCGAAAGAATCCGAACCCGCCTCTGCGAAACCTGATGGCGGGGCGATGGAGGGGGAGGACGATGCGTGAGTATCTCCGAGTCACGCCAACATCCGAACGGCTCGATCCGGAGGGCATTCCGCAGGTACTGGAGAGTCTCCACAAACTGGCGTCAACAGCGTCCACGGGGCTTGTGGAGAAACTGAATCCACTGCATAGTGAGACACCCCCTCGGTTCGAGTTCCTCGCGCTTAGCGAGGGTGCAGACGAGCCAGTCGAGTTCTACTACGGTGCCGACAAACACCTCGATACCCTTGCAAAGCGTCTCCGGTCGATCTATCCCGAGACGTTTGACATCGAACACGTCGAGATTGACGTCGCATCACGTCTCGTGCAACCTGTCGAATTCGACCGCGAGGCGTTCGTCGACCACTATGAAGCGGGTCAACTCCAGCATGAGTTCGGTCCTGACGAGCGATACGAACTGCCCTCGGACAACGAAACTCAGGCGACAGCCGACAGCGACTCGCTCGCGGATGGCGGTGCAGTGGTCGATCCGTCTGCTGACCACATCATTGACGTCGGGGATACAGCCCTCGAACTCGCGCCGTCGAGTGCGATTCCCGTAGATGAGCCGCTCACGACGCTTGCAAAACCAACAGTGACCGCCGAGGGAACGATACTCGCCCGTCCCGCGACCGATACCGTCTCGCCTCTCGGCGTGCGATGGCAGGGGTCGGCCGCCCGGAAGAAAGACTGGATGACGTCACTTGCGCCGTTCACTGCCGACACTACGGAGGAGGCAGTTCCGGCCGTCGACCAGCCTGGGAGTGCGCTCGCATCGCTCGTCGACCACCTGGTGGAGGCGACCAACCCCGTCGCGTTTCAGGTCGTCTTCCAGCGGCGAGAGAGCTGGCAGTCCGATGCCGAGCTTCGCAAGGAGGACGTCGTCGACGGACGGGATACTCTCGCCCAGGAGATGATTGGGTCGCTCTTCGAGTTCGATGAGCGGTCGGAGAGCCGAGACAGAAACCAGCTGAATGACGCAGTCGCAAAGCGTGTCGAAGCAATCGAGGCGAAAAACGCCACGCGGTCGTTCACTGCGAACATTCGGGCAATCGGTGTTCCGCACGATGACGCCGGGCGTGACGACCTCGATGAGCGGATGCAGTCACTTGCTCCGGTCTTCGACCCACTCGACGGGCCGTACTACGAGGTCGAGGCTGAACGGTTACGTGCTAGTGGCTTTCGGGCGGCCAAGAAGGAAAAGAACGCACGAGCGGCGCTCCAGCGGCTGCTGGACCGCGAGATCACGACTGGCCGTGGGAAGACACGACCGGAGTTCGTCCTGAGTGGCCGAGAGCTCGCACACTTCGTGCTCGTGCCTTCCTCGGAACAGCTTACCGTCGAAGGGACACGGGGCACGCGCGCAGAACAGCAGAGCCGGAATCCACTACCACGACCCCACCAGGACCTCATGACCGAGTTCCGTGACGGGATGGCCATCGGCTACGCTCTCGATGACAACGCCGAGGCCGAAGACGAGTCGACACATATCCCGCCTCGACTCCTTCCCACCCACTACGGTCGGTTTGGGACGACTGGCTCCGGGAAGTCGAAAGCCCTGATCAACGATATACTGTCGCTGTACGAGAATACCGAGGGGCCGACCATCCTCATCAATCCGAAGAACGACGACATGGCCCAGAACTACATGCGGGCTCACGCACGCCGCTTCGGAATGACCGACCTCGCGGAGAACGTCGTCCACTTCCCGCTGCCAGACGTGCTTCCTGGCTTCTCGTTTTTCGATCTCGAACCGTCGATGCAAACGGGCCGTCGCCGCGAAGACGCCGTCCAACGGAAGGCCGACCACTACGAAGAGATTCTAAAGCTCGTTATGGGGAGCGACCGTTACGAGCGGGCGACTGTGGCCCCGACGCTGATCAAGACACTCATCAAGGCGCTGTTCGACGAGGAACACGGTCGGGAGAACGGGCTGTACCGAGAGTCGACGGGCTACTTCGCCCACCGACAACTGGAACACGCCGTCGATCAATTCTGGGCTGCCGGGCCGCCGAACGCGAACATCGGTGACGCCCCGCGGTCGAGCGACGAGGAAGTTACCCGGACGATCCGACGACAGCTCCAGTTGGACTCGAACACCTTCGCGAACGTGATGGGTGGTGTCGGGAACCGCCTCGCGTACATTTCACAGGACACCCACCTGCGGCAGATTTTCAACAACACCGAGAACCAGTTCGACTTCCGGGATCTCCTCGACGAGAACACGGTCATCCTCTTCGACCTCGGCGACCTCCGCGACGAGGCGGCCCGGATCATGACCGGCGTGATTCTGACCAATCTCGATGCTGCCCTCAAGGATCGCAAACAGGACCTCTCCCAGTATCCGGACGACTACGTCGTGAACCTGCTCGTCGACGAGGCCGCGTCGGTCGTGGTCTCCGACATCATGAACGACCTCCTCGAGAAGGGACGGGGCTTCCGCCTCTCTGTTGGACTGTCGATGCAGTTCCCCGAGCAAATGGAGGCCGAAGGCGGCCGGAAGATCTACCTGAACGCTCTGAACAACATCGGGAGCTCACTCATCGGGAAGATCAACGTCGACCGCGAACTGGCCCGAGCGATGGCCCACGAGGAGATGGACCCCGCTGATTTCGCCAACCGAATTCGCGCGTTGCCCCGTGGCGAGTGGATCGCCAGTCTGCCGAGTCCGGCGTTTGGTGAAACCGGGCCGTACCCGTTCAGTCTCAAACCGCTGCCGATTCCACCGGGTCATCCCGAGAGCGAACAGCCGCTCACTGCACGCGAAGAAACACAGTTCGAGGAAACGCTCTCTGTGATGCACGAGCGCGTCAACGACGACTACGGCGTGTGTGAGGAGACAGACGCTCCACAGACGAGAACCCCCACAGAACTAGGCGAGGTTCTGAGCGTCACTGACGAGGCGCTGGACGTTGCAATTGCGAAGGTGGTTCGGAGTCTCCAGCTTCGAGAAGGGAATCGTGACGAGAACGGGTGGGTGGCCGTCGAAGCGGTCGACGACGAACTCAGACGGCTCTTCGATGACGTCGACGCCGAGCCACCGTCGTATGATGCACTCGCGGACATCCGCAACCGCTCACGTTATCTCGATACGACCGTCGACATCGACGCCGACGAACTCGTTATCCGACTGACCGAGGCAGGTGAAGACGTGGCGACACCCGAGACCGGGAACGTCCAAGCCGCCGGGGGCAGTGAGCACGACAGCGCGCTCCTCCAGATTGAAGAAGAACTCGCGGCGCTCGGATTCACCGTCTCAATCCTCGCACAGGATGGCAGCGAGAAGCCAGACGCGAAGGCAACGCATCCCGAGTGTGATGACCGATTCGCTATCGAGGTCGAGACGACAACTCCCGAGAACCCGGCAAAGATACTCACGAATCTCCGGAAAGCTCAGGAGGCAGGAGACATCCCGTTGTTCGTCGTTCGATCTGGGAAGAACGAAACGGACTGGGCTGAGCGAGTCGAAGGGATCCTCACACCACCAGTTCGGGAACTCCAGAACGGCGAGACTCGGTTCTATACGACTGACTCGAACGTCACGTTCAACGGCGGGGCGACCGAGAAGAGTGGTGTTACAGCAGTTCGACCGGCGAGCGACGACGAAGCTAGTACCCAGAATATCTGGCAGCCTGATGGGGACGAAATCGTCCTCCGTGATAGCAAGGGAACGGAACACATCCGCCTTTCGTCGCTTGGGAAGCTATCGAAGGATCGTGTCCCGGCTGTCTATAGCTACGATCACGCTGCCGACGAATACGTTGTTCACGAACACGGAGAACGCCATGTCTACGAGTCGAAATCGGCATTCGAATCCGAGTGGGTGCGGATCAAGCAGCCATTCATCCCCGAAGAGGATCTTTCCATACCAGACTACGAGCGTTCAACGTACGGCGTCGTCATCCTTCACGATGAGGCGGAGTCGGTCGTGTATGAAGACAGCGAGAAGCAGCCCCTCTCGGCACTCACTGAGGACACGCTCCACCCAGCGTCGACCGAAGCAGCAGCTGCTGAAGAACCAACTGGCCAGACTGCCCAGTTGGATAACACGGTTGGGGGAGAACAGAATGAAGCGTCTCCACCGTCGTTCGAATCGTTCGTCGACGAATATCTGGTCGAAGACCCGGATGAGGCCGTGCCGAAAGACGACGTCTTCGACATCTACACCGATTGGGCCGACGAACATGGCATCGACGACCCGCTAAATAAGAGCTGGTTCACACGGAAGCTCAACACCCACATCGAGGTGGACTCCACGAAAAAGCGAATCGAAGGCGACCCCGTATGGCATTACACTGGTGTTCGCATCCGCTCTGGAGAGGATTCTCAGTTATGAACAGGACGTATACAGGCCAATGCTCCGTACCATCTCGGAACTTCGAGAGCTGTTCCACCCAAGCGGAACCATCTCCATCCCATCGAACAGGCACCTCGAAAATCACCCGGCGGCAGCATGTTCCACCCAATCCCCGAATGGGTGTAACACCAACGCTACACTCAAAATGGGTGGAACACGTTCACGTCCGGCGGTTTCCAGCCATTCGTCGTGGGTGTTCCACCCAAAAACCAACTAGTATAGAACGGGGGGTCCCCGTTGGGACCAAGGGATTGGATCGGGAGGCGGAAGGGAGTGCATTCTGTCCGGGCTCGAATCGAGTGAGAGCCATGCGAGGTGACAGGAGCCAATGAATAGTCGACTCATCGAGAATCAAGAGATCATTCCGGAGGAGTTGCGTGAGCGCGAGCAGTGGGTGTGCTGGCGAGAAGAAGACCGCGACGGCAAACCGACGAAGATTCCGGTAACGCCGGGAACCGGCGCGTTCGCGTCGTCGACGGACCCCGAGACGTGGGCCAGCTTCGAGACCGCGCTCGAGTATACCGAGACGGAACAGGCCGATGGCGTCGGCTTCGTCTTTACCGACGACGGCCCCATCGTCGGTGTCGACCTGGACGACTGCCGTGACCCCGAGACAGACGACGTCGACGACGCAGCGCTGGACATCATCGAGCGACTCGATTCCTATACGGAGGTGTCGCCGTCCGGCACCGGCTATCACGTCCTCATCAAAGGCGAACTCCCGGAGGGCCGGAACCGTCGTGGGAGCATCGAACTGTATGACACGGCACGATTTTTCACCGTCACCGGCGACCACGTCGAGCGGACGCCCACTCGCGTTGCACGTCGGCAAGACGCGCTCGTGGCGATCCACCGCGAGTACGTCCAAGACTCCGAGAGTGAGGCGACATCCGAACCTGGGAACCAGGAAACCGTTGACGACCAGTCACCGACGACCGAGACAGCCGCCGTCGACGTCGACCTCGACGACGAGGATCTCCTCGAGAAAGCCCGAGCTGCGTCGAACGGCGAGAAGTTCGAGCGGCTCTGGAACGGGAACACGGTCGGCTACGACAGCCAATCGGAAGCCGATATGGCGCTGTGCTGTTTGCTGGCGTTCTGGACCGGCGGCGACCCGACACAGATGGACCAGCTGTTCCGCCAGTCGGGACTCCACCGCCAGAAATGGGACGAGGTCCACTACGCCGATGGGTCGACGTACGGGGAGAAGACGATCGAACGAGCGATTGCGACCTCCTCGGAATTCTACGACCCAGACACTGGCGAGGATTCTCCGCGCTCTGACGCCACATCGGACGAATCGATCGCCACTACCAGCCGTGACGACTCAGAGCGCAGTCGTGCGTATCTGACCGAGAAGAATCGGCTGTTGGCCGAGCGGGTTGACGAACTCGAAGCGGCGCTCGAACACAAAACCGAGCGGATCGAGACACTGGAGGCGGAGATCGAGCGGCTCGAACAAGAAATAGCCGCCCGTGACCGAGAGACTGAGCAGTCCCAGGACGAGCAAGCCGGTACTGCAGGGGAGAGCGGTAATGAGTCAGAGACAACGTCTGTGTGGGGTCGGACGAAGCAGTGGTTTGGGCGTGACTCTGCGTAACGCCGATGTTCTGTACCACGAGGACTGGGGCATATGCGATGACGACCCTGATAGTGAGCTTCGATGCCGACAGTGACCCTGTGCGAAAATATTAGTGTGAGTACTAAACTATTAGTTTCTTCGTTGCGAAGGCTACAGTAATGAGTGAGAAAGAACCCATCTGGCCCGATAATATGGACGCCGGAGAGCGTGTCCGTCATGTCGCACTGACGCGGACCGAGCCCCAGAATGCAGGATGGATCGCCGACGAAGCAGCCGTCTCACGTGATACAGCCGTCAAATACCTCACCCGCATGGTCGAACAGGGCGACCTCGAAGTTGTCGAGACGAGGAACGGGGACGCCTACAAGCCGGATAGCGTCACGCAGTTTCTCGGAGAGGTTCGTCAACTCGCCGAAGAACACACGCTCGACGAACTGACTCGAGAACTCAACGCTATCGGGGACGAAATCGATGCGTGGAAAGACGACTACGAGGTCGAGTCACTTGCAGCACTCCGCCAGAGCATCGGCCGCGACGACCTTGCTGGCGACGAGCGCCGTGAACGACTCGGCGTCATCGAAGAGTGGGCGTACAACGTCGAGGTTCGGGAAGCCATCCAGCTGGCGATCAGCCTCAAGAATTCCCTGACAACGTTGGATGCCGACTCGCTCTCCGGTGAGTCGTCCGCGACGCTCCCCCAGGAAGGGTAGTCGTCCAAATGGTGCTATTGCTGGCGGGTGGCCGGGGTTTCACCCGACGTGAAGGACTTCGGCGGCTCAAAGAACGAATCGAGAATATCCCCGGAGCCGCTAACGTTCGATACGAGCCCTCTCGGCTTCGGCCGCGAACCGTCGTTGCAGACATCGATATCGAGATGTACCTTGGCGATGCGTTTCCACGGCAGACGGCGACAGTGGAAGTGCTGTGGCGGCCTCGTGAAGGGAAGGACGTCCAGCGTGTCCAGTGGGCCGACAATGCGGTGAGTCTGGGCTGGCACAAAGACGATGATCACCCTGATCTGGGGACGACACATTTTCAGCTCGAAGCCAGTGGCGAGGTCGTCCACGAGCCTGGGCAGATCGAGGTCGAAGCGCCGCTGGGTTTCCTCGAAATCTGTCTTGATCGCCTTCCCGACGCCCTCCGAGCGACGAGCGAATCCTGACGTTCCCAGGCAGCACGCAGCTGGGTGACTGGTGTGTTCGACCCTATAGAGCGTCTATTACCCCCGAGAAGGGTGACGGGGTCCCGAACGACCTCGGTATCAACACATGCCTTCTGAGCGACAGCACACCCAAGACTGCCGTATCGAGCACCACTCAGTTGAGTCCAACACAGTGCCCTGGGCCGACCTCCGACTTGACGTACCCAACGACCGGAGTGGCGAATCGATCGTTGCATTCGTTGAGTGTGTCCTCGTCGAGCTCACACACGAGGACGTCGGTGCGGAGTACCGGTCCTCGAACGTGTTCGGCGCGACAATCGATCAGTATATTGCCACCGATGCGACCGGCCAGCAGTTCAGAGAGCGCCGGTACGATGAACGCCTCGGCTGGTTCGAAGACCGGATCTCCCGCGACGAAGTCCGAGAGAAACTGGTCTGGCGACTCTCGCGGTCGGCGTCACTGGCACGAAATCGAAGTCACTCTGATCCAGTCGACGCACCAGACATGTTCAGTGTGAAGCCCACGCATCAGCTGTGGTCGCGTTCTGCGAGTGGGTGTTAACCAACAGTCGTGCCTTTTGATAGAGTTTGTTGGTTAATAGCGATTCGGCTGTGAGGCGCTCCTTCACGGCACATTGCGTTCGATCTGTCACTCTCAATGCCGGCTCCAAGTAGCGGTCATCCCATTGCCCGACCAGACACCAGATCGTCAGGATCGTGGCGGAATCCGGAGTTCCTCACCGACCTCGTACAGATAGCCCTTGAGAAGCAGCTGCTCAATCCGGTCGCGGGCTTCGACACGCCCGAAGCCCTGCTCCGTCAGGTACGTAACCGCCGTCTCACGCGTGAGCGACTCGTCGTCGGGACTCGCGTCGACGTACGCCTCGAGGTGTTCGAGGATCTCTCGTTCACTCGGTCCGAGCGGTGTCCTCGGATTATCCATCAGGTACAGCTAGGGGATGCGACCCAGTAGGATGTTCGGGTCAGGCTGCGCCCTCATCTGGAAGTCCAGCAGTCCAGCAGCCGACTGGACGCAGCAGCATCGACCAGAGACAGTACGTCCCGCTGGAGAGGTATATCAGCGTCTCCAGAACGTTTGCGTTCTGGTGTGCGAACGAGACGCGAGCGTCTCGTTAACGCCAGGAGGCGTGAGGCGCGCTCGAAAAGCGCATGCCAGCGTGATGTTCCATGACTGATCCAGACACTATCGACGATACGACGGCCGATTACGAACGGTTCGAAACCGAACTCGTTGCACAGGACCGGGATGCGGCCCAGGTCACAACAGCGGACGTCGACGAGACGACCGCCCACCAGCTCGTCAACGAACTCATCGAGGGTGGCAGGGTGACGCCGGTGGTCGATCAGCGAGTCTTCGTTCACGAGCCCAGTGGCGAGGCCTTCGATTCGATCACCCAGCTTGCCGTCTTCCATCGCGGCTGGCAGGCCGCCACCGACGTCAACGCGGGGGGCGACTGATGCAACGGACGCTCTCCGGCTGTGCGTTCTGCGATGCACTGCCCGGCTCAGAGATGGGTGAGGCACATACGTGGGGGAAAGACGAGCGGGTGACGCATCCGATCTGTGTCGACTGTGCGATCCAAGCACGACCGAATCCCGACGAGCGTGACCACCACGCCTGCGACGGCTGTGGCCTCGTCGTCGACACGCTCATCTTACAGTGTGGGTCGAAGCCACTCACGGTGGGTCATAACGCACTCATCCGGGCAAAGGGCTACTCTCAGCGCTGGATGGCCGAAACCTCGTACTCGACAACGAAGCGTTCGCTCAGCGATGCCGTGCGATCGCTTGGCTGGTATCGACAGTTCCGTGAAATCGGCCTCATGTTCGCCATCGCGAACATAGAACTGCTCTGTGAGACGCTCTAACCGTGACTCAGCGTCTATTCAACACGGCACAATTTTTATGTGCAGCATCAACTCCGTGATGAGGGCGTCCGCGACGTCGCGAAGCGGGAACTCCACGACGCTACGTTCCGTATCCTTGCCGGATACTCTGGGTAGGTTGCAGAGGCCGTGTGGATGCACGGCGAAGGCAGTCCATAGGGGATTAATTAACTACAGGATCAAATTTGATGATTATCCATATAAATTATATAAGTGTAAAATACATTCGGCTAGAAAAGATTTATCAATTATACTGATTATATGTAGAATGAGTTCGAATGACAAAACGAACTAAGAAACCGGCTACTCGTAGAAATTTCGTCAAGACCATCGGTAGTGGACTCTCGCTCGTTGGGTTATCTAACGTTGCGGGCGCGTCAGAGGATACTGTGGAAATAGTAACTCTGATCGCTAATGGTGATCCAATTGAGAAACGAACTGTTCCTCGGTCGTGGCACCAGCATTTCCAAAATGCGCGGCGAGCAACTCGCCGGCTCGGGAGCTCAGAGCTTGAGAAGAACGGTGTTAAATCCGTCTCTCTTGGCCGCGGCTCGAAAAAGTTCGGTGGACAGCGTGGCTTTCGGATTCGGCTTGAGGTCGATTCAGAGAACTACAGAGGTACTCCTCCTCGAAAGAAAGATAAGATTCCAATCGAAACGATAGAGCCCAGAGAGACGGGGCCAAGCTGTTACAGTGACAATCAATTTTCTAGTGTACCGGGTGGTGCGAAGATCGAATACGGGTCAACATACGGGACAACAAATGCAGTCGTGAAGGATCCATCAAATAACACTCGACTTTTGACCTGTGCACATATCTTCGATGGTTGTACGAGATCTGACGAAGGTGTCGGACTGTCCGTCGACCAAGCAGGTCAATCCCTGGGAGAAGTTGTTTGGACAGAACCCTCCGAGGACATTGCCCTCGTCGAGATTACTAATAACAACCTAACGTACGACAATCGAATTCGGGAGGAAACCGACATTTACGCGCACTACGAACCGGTGTACGCTCACTTCTCAGATGGTGGGATTGGAATGCTCATTAGCGATAATGATACTATCCGGCAAGCTGGTGTAACAACTGGAATTTCAGATGGAAAAATGCTCGAGATGGATCTTAATGAGGCCGATTCCTCAAATGATCCAGATGTAGATTGTGTAACTTGGGGCGGACCAGGGACTCAAGAAGGGTTCGGCATTGAAACCAGTGCAAACAACGCTCAAGGGAATTCTGGCGGGCCAATATATCAAATGCTGGAACGAAACGGCGAAATGGTAGTCGGGCTGGCGGGTATGATCCAGCAATGGGCGGGTTTCAACCGAAATGTTTCTGGCTGTGGCGGAAGTACCCTGATAGAGGGCAAAAATACCCTAGGAGCAGCTTGGTATCGGATTGAAGACGAGTACGATATTGACCCACTCGTCACATAACCAATCACAGGAACATGGACCGAAAATAAGTGCACAATGAACCGAAGACAATTTTTATTTCTGTCCGGAACAGGAGCGGCAGCAATAACATCAGGAATGGGCGGATGTGTGGCTCGATCATCAGTCCGTGGAACCCAACAGACAACTACGAAACAGACGAGTTCATGCTTTGTGTCACAAGACAGAACTGACATCCAGTATATGACTGAAGACTCCAGTCCGTTTGGAATTACAATCACCCCGGAAAATCCGAGTCTCCCGGTTGAGAAAATAACACTTTCAGCTCGAAATAACACGCGTGAGGTTTGGGAAGGAAATGTTCGAGCTGCAATCGTATTCAAGAATCTAGGTAAGGACTTGTATCCGTTTTATCCACAAAGCGGACCAGCTTCGCCCGATATACAAACACTTGATCCTGGAGATTCGTTTGAACTAGTTCTTCATGTCGATAACACGGGATTAGAGGAACCATTTCTGCCAGAGGATGGGACTCGAGTAATCCGTAGAGCAGGCCCAGGGCGCTATCTGTTCCAATTCCAGAGCTTCAGACGAGAGTTTTCCATCTCTGGAGATCCTCTTGAACTTGTTGCTACGGACCAAGCAACCGTGACCAGCCGAGAAAATGAAACTATTAATATTTCATCAAGCCAACCGTGGTTTTCGGCTAATGACGATGTTCGACGTGCAACATTGATTGTCGAACGAGGGGATTTTGGAATAGAGACAGTCGATTGTCAAAATAGACTGTTGATCGAAGATCTATATAACAGATATACCAGATATACGATTCCGTTGCGGAATTGCCTCGCGCTCATGAACGACTCCGATTCAAGAGCCATGATAACTACCGATGTGCAGTCAGTTCCAGCGTTCAGGATATCAAGCCGCATGAAAATATCTGTTAATGGTCAGCCATATGTATTGTCTGCTGACGATCCGAACTCACCAGATAGTTCTTCATAAAATTAGCTTCGCCAAATTCACTGGATATTTGAAAGGTGCTTGCGTCGTCGGGGCACGTCGAGCGTTCGGCCCCTTTCAGTCCAGCCCGGGGGTCCGTTGTGGAGTCAGCGCGCCCCACGGTTGTTCGGTATGGTACTCTACAGCCCGCCCCGCTCGCCGCTGCCGCCCTCCGCGTCGCTCGCGACCGACCATTCCGGGCTGTCGCGGTCTCGTTCCTTCGTCACTCGACCGCGTTCCGGGCTAAAGTGAATCTGGTCTCGACGCCAGCATTAAGCGCGTTTTCGGTTGCGCCCCTCGCGGGCTTTCGCGTTCCAGCGCTTTGGGCCGTTCCGCGCGGCGAGTCACACCACGACTCGCCGTGCTCACGACCGTCGCCCTGGACACGGACCCGCAGTCCGGACCGGACACGAGAAACGGCTTAAAGCTGGCCGCTCGCTCCGGGCGGGTCGCTGGAAGACTCACTCCGTTCGTCTTCCAAGCCCTGCCTCGCTGCGCTCGGCAGGACGGCGCGCGGTGCTGGTTGGGTGGCCTCCCTGAGGCGCGCTCTCGCTCGCGCCCCAGGGGGGCGCTCGCGAAGGCGCGAGCGAGAGCGCGCAGATGGTTCTGTCGGTCGTTGTGGACAGCCATGGCTGGAGAGTCGTGGTGTCGGAAGAAGACGCCGAGTGAGCGCCTTCGGAATCCGGGAAGATTCCAATGTCAAGTAACAACGCAACCAGTAATGTAGTTTCGGTCGATGAACAGGCATTCGAAAAGGCGGACGAAGCGGCGGTCGACGAAGAGGGCTTCGAGGTCGTCGATGAGACGCCGGAGTTCCAGGCGACGGTGCAGATGGAGGTGCAGGCAAAGGTCGATGCGAACCACCCGGACGGGATGGTCGACACCAGTGACGAGCGGATCTACGGTGCGACCCTCGAACAGGAAGAGCGCATTCGGGCACGAGAGGCTGAGCTGGAGCGCATCAGTGCCCAGGCAGAGCTGGGGACGCAGGAAGGTCGGGAGAAGCGGACGCGAAACATCGCGGCGAAGCGGAGCGCTGAGCGGCGTGCAGAGTTCCAGAAGCGGGCGGCGAGCGTGAATCCGATGGCTGACCCGGAACGAGGTGATCCTCGTGCAGAACTGACGCAGGAGCAGTTGGCGGCGGTCAACAAGCAGTCGATGCGGCTGGCGAAGAAGCTGGATGGCTGGTCGCGAGCAGCGATTGGTCGGCGGCTGGGTGAAGCCGTCGTCGGTGGGAAAGATCTGATGAGCGCGGTCGTCGGGGTGTTCGAAGAGTTGCAGACGGCACCCGGAACGGTGGTTCCCATCGGGAAGCTCGAGGACGTCAATCGCAAAGAGGTGAGCATCGAGGGTCAGGTCGAGGTGCTCTGGGATAGTGACTCACCAGCCATCGCTCAAGTTGGCCTCATCGCGGACGAGAGCGGGAAAACGAAGGTGACGATCTGGGAGAAATCGGATGCCCCATGGATCGAAGAAGGCGAACAGGTGCGCATCCACGGGGCGGCGAGAAATTGGTACGAAGGACGCGTCTCGCTGGCCGTCACTGGGTGGTCGACCCTGCATTTCCCTGAGCGCGGTCGGTGGTGGGAGTAACCGGTCGTCGCGGCCTTCTTTTTTGCCACGTGCCGGACCGACCCAGACCCCACCTCCCCACCCTCCGCTCCGTGCTCGCTTCGCTGCGCGCGCAGCCACGACCTCGAGAATCGATCATTTATTTATTTCAGAAAACCAGACAAAGGGTGCGCGACCCGAGGTGTCTATCCGGCCCACAAGGATGCAGACGTACAAGCGCTCGGAGATGCGTATAAAAATTGAAAGAGACTACACATACGAGATCTACGGGTTCGACTGAGCTAATACTATGAGGTTGCCCATTGAGAAACCGGATACCTGCTGAGCGGGCTCTAGGCAGCGGCCTTAGGAGATCGTGACGAATCTACTGGAGAGCCAGGATCAACCAGTGCAGTTGGTTGTCCAACCGTAGGCCATCCCCGGTGTCACGTGGTAATGGATGAGCGGTACCTCAGATCCGGCACTGAAGCGCTGGAGTGGAAGCCGGTGTGGCGTCAGAGGGTCGCGGCTCAAATGAAAGACACCGGATTTTAATCGGTTTCTCCGGCCAGGGCTTTGTTATCGCCGTTTTCGTCATGGGTGGCCAGCCAGAGTTCGCCCATGGTGGAGAGTTCGGTCTCGAAGCTTTTCTCGGTCTTTTCTCGGTTGATGAATCCTTTCGCTTCCAATTTTCCGACGTTGTACTGGACCTTGCTTCGGAAAGACTCAGAATCGGGCTCCTCGTTCATCCGGTCAGCAAGGGCTTTCGCGAGACGAGAGGTGGAAGCCATCGGACCAGTTTCGTCAAGGAACCGCAGGATAGTGATCTCGAAATCGCGGAGTTCGGGAAGGGGTGCGGCGGGGATTTCGAGATGTCGTTCCCCGGGTGCCATCTCTCTGGCGCCGCGCGTTATGCCACTCCGGTCGATGTTTCCAAGGAGAGAAGTGACCGTGTTAAGATGTTCCTCAATCTCCGGGTCATCATACCTACCGTTAAGGGTTTCAAGGAAGGTTTTCTCGTTCCTCAACTCATTCAGCATGTCGATGACGTGGTACCGTTCGGGCGAGACATAGTAGGTATGAATCTTGTCGCGGCGTTCCGTGTTCTCAATAATCAAGGCGTTCGCGGCTGTCGCAAAGGCGAACGCGACGGTCCGTGGCATCGACGAGATATTGATCCAGACATCGTTATCATCTTGGACCTCATTTGTTATCATCTCGTGAGCCTTCCGGTAGGCGAGTTTGTACTCGAAGATGTCGTCTACGGTCTCGACACGGGCCTCGATATCGAGATGAGATTCGAAGGCGTACTGGAGCTTCTCAACCATGGTCCCGGCCAAGTTGCGGACCTCGGGGTCGTCCGTTTCGCGGGAGGAATGGAGGATGCGAACGCGGTCGGCATCCAGGTTTCCTTTGCTGATTGGGTGTAGGAGCCGTTCGTAGTCGAAGCCGACCGGGATGATAT